>JBEKWX010000005.1:0-31127 GCA_049512675.1 Terriglobales bacterium
TCCAGCCAGAACATGGCGCTCGACATCAGGAAGCTGCGCACTTCGGTGCGGCCGTAGTTAAAGATCATCGTCTTCCAATCGGGGTGGAAGCCCTGCCGTGAGTCGGAGTGCTCGAACAGGTGGGTGCCGTCGAAGAAGGCAAGCCCGTGGCCGTCGGAAGGGAAGTGCGATGGGACCCAGTCGAGAATGACCGCGATGTTGTGCTGGTGGAGGTAGTCTACGAAATACATGAAATCCTGAGGCGAGCCGTAGCGCGCCGTGGGAGCGAAGTAGCCAGTAGTTTGATACCCCCACGATCCGTAGAAGGGATGCTCCATGATGGGCAGTAGTTCGACGTGGGTGAATCCCAGCTTATTCACGTGGTCCGCAAGGCGAGGCGCGATCTCGCGATAGGTGAGCGGACGGTTGTGCTCCTCAGGGACGCGCATCCAGGATCCGAGGTGAACCTCATAGATGGACATGGGCGCGTGCAGCGAGTTTGCGGCTCCGCGTTTTTCAAGAAAGGCCGCGTCATTCCAGGTGTAGTCGAGGTCCCAGACCACGGAAGCCGTGCGCGGCGGTTTCTCGGTGAAAAGTGCTACCGGGTCGGCTTTTTCCGTCTCGTGCCCGTCTTGGTTAGAATTGATGTGGAACTTGTACAACGTGCCCTTGCCGACGCCGGGGATAAAGCCTTCCCAGATTCCCGACGAACCGCGAGGCTGCAGGGGATGGGTTTGCAGGTTCCAGCCATTGAAGCTCCCGCTTACCGCCACCTGCCGCGCGTTCGGAGCCCAGACGCTAAAGACGGTGCCCTTAGTCCCCCCGGATTCCACCAGATGTGCGCCCATCTTCTCGTAAAGGCGATAGTGGTTGCCTTCGTTGAACAAATAAAAATCCTCGGCGGTCATCAGGGAAACGTCGTAGCGTACCGGAGATACTTCCTGAGTTGTAGTTGTTTGCGTCATGGTTTCGCTCGGGTCTAGTGTAGTCCAATTTAAATGCAGGGACGGGATAGTGTGGTGGCGGGCTTTGCCCCGCCAGGACTGGACGGAGCGCGGAGTCCCGTCGCCACGCTAACTCCACTAGCGAAGCTTTTCCTTCTGCGCTTCGCGCCTCTGCCGCGCCCAGCCCTCTTTAAGGTTCTGTCGCGCACGCCCAAGCGCCAGCGCATCCGCCGGAACATCTTCCGTGATGCAACTGGCAGCCGCCACATAGGCTCCCCGTCCAATCGTTACCGGCGCCACCAGCGTCGAGTCGCTGCCGATGAACGCGCCATCCTCGATCACTGTCTTGTGTTTCTTCACGCCGTCGTAATTGCAGGTGATGGTACCCGCGCCCACGTTCACGTCTTCACCGATTTCCGCGTCGCCCAGATAGCTGAGGTGATTGGCTTTCGACCCCTTGCCCAGTTTGATTTTCTTCGTCTCGACGAAGTTCCCCAAGCGAGCGCCTTCGCCCACCTCGCTTCCCGGCCGCATATGAGTGTACGGTCCAATCACAGCTCCCGCGCCCACCCGCGAGTCTTCCATGATCGTCCCCGGCCTCACCGTCACCCGCTCGCCAATCACAGAATTCCGTATCACGCTGTAAGAGCGGATGCGGCAATCCTCGCCAATCTTTGTATGACCCAGCAACTGAACAAAGGGCTCGATCACGGTGTCGGCTCCAACTTCCACGTCGCTGTCGATCACGCAGGTGTGCGCGAAAAAAATCGTAACGCCTTGCTCCAGCAACTGGCGGCATTTCGCCAGCCGCAGCCGCGCATCCAGCATCATCATTTCCGCTCGAGTGTTGCTGCCCAAAACTTCGCCCGCATCCGAGGTCTTGATCGCGACCACCTTCTTGCGCGCCCGGTGAAACACTCCCGCCATGTCCGTGAGGTAGTACTCGCCGTGCGCATTGGCGGTAGAAAGACGGTCGATATGTTCGTACAAGGCGGGCACTGCGAAGGCATAGAACCCAGAGTTGATCTCGCGGATTTTCTTCTGCTGCGGCGTCGCGGACTTTTCCTCCACAATCGCCCGCACCTCGGTCCCTTGATGGAGAGCCGGGCGTCCCCGCCCGGCGGCCAAACTGCCACGGATCACGCGCCCATATCCATAAGGATTGTCAAGATCGGCACTGAGCACCGTCATGTCCGCTTTCTGAGCGCTCTGGAAGTCGCTAAGCTTCCGAATGGTTTCGGCAGTAATCATCGGAGCGTCCCCGGAAAGCACGATGACCTGGTCATACTTATTGCCATTGCCCAAGAGCGCATCGCGCGCCACCATGAGCGCGTGCCCGGTGCCGCGCTGTTCGGCTTGCACCACGAAATTCACGCCCATGCCGGCAACCGTCTCACGCACGCGTTCCGCCTCATGGCCGATGATCACGAAGATGTCCCGCGCAGGCACGACCTTTTCCGCCGTAGCAATCACATGCGCCAGGATCGGCTTGCCGCCGATTTCGTGCAGAACCTTGGGGTGTTTCGATTTGAGTCGCGTGCCCTTGCCCGCCGCCATAATCGCGATGGCGATGCGCGGGCGCTGGGGAGAAGATCTGGACTTGGAGTTGGAAAGTTTAGCCATGCTAAGTCAATATATCGCGAACGCCGAGCTGACCGTCATCGACCTAAACTGTTGTGTGGTGGCGGGGCTTTGCCCGCCAGGACGGGGCGGAGCCCCGTCACCACACCAATCAACTCCGAATCGTCTGCCGATCCGGCGCTTGCGCCATCAGCGCCATCAGGTCGTGTGCCACCCGGTCCGTAGCGTGCCGGGCCACCTCGCCCTCTTCCAGATAATCCCCCAGCACCGGACACACGCCCATCGCCTCGATCGCCTCCAGGTCGACCACGATCTGCGAAGCTCCCTCCAGAGCGTATTTGGCCTTCATCTCTGCCGACGCCGTCTTGCGATTGAGCAGGGTGTAGTCGAACAACTGGACGCCAGCGTGGTCGTTGAGTGCGCGGATGTGTTCCGCCGCGCTTAAACTAAGACTTTCATTCGCCTGCGTCATCAAATTGCAAACAAATACTTTGATGGCATGTGATTCCAGAATAGCGTCGGGGATTCCGCGCACCAGTAGGTTCGGAATCAGGCTGGTGAAGAGCGATCCGGGGCCGATCGTGATCAGGTCGGCGCCAGCGATTGCTTCCAGCGTCTGCGGAAGCGGCTCGACGTCGGGAGGCACCAGCACCAGTTCTCGAATCTTGCCTTTGCTCGCCGTGATCCTCGTCTCGCCGCGCACCCGCGTCCCGTCTTCCATTAGCGCTTCCAATTCCACGCTCGCCATAGTTGCCGGATAGATATGCCCGCGCGTGAGCAGAATTTCCGAAGACAACCGCACCGCCTCCGCAAAGTCTCCGGTGATCGAGGTCAGCGCCGCCAGAAAAAGATTTCCGAAGCTGTGGCCTTCCAGTCCGGAGCCCTTCTGAAAGCGATGCTGGAACAGCCGCGAGAGCAGGGCTTCGTCTTCGGAGAGCGCGACGATGCAATTGCGCACATCGCCCGGCGGCAGCATGTTGAGCTCTTTGCGCAGACGCCCGCTCGATCCGCCATCGTCGCTAACCGTCACCACGCCGCACAATTCGCGAATGGTGGGCTGACCGGAGATGGCTAGAGCCGGCGTCATGACGTAACGCTTCAACCCCTTCAGCAGCGTTGAGAGCCCGGTGCCGCCCCCGATTGCGACCACGCGCAGTTCAGGGCCAGCCTTGTCGGTATCGGATGAGTTAGTGCGCAACTGGGGAAGCATACCGTCTCAATACAGCTACTAGCTTCTGGCTGCTAGCTCTGAGCCAGAGGCTAGTACGCGCTCGCTTCTTCTTCCTGCGGCTCAGATTCGGCGCCCGGATCCGGATAAAGCAGTTCGGTGAAGCGCGGGTCTTCCGCCAGATTCTGGAAGTCGGTATCATTTCGCGCCTGGAAGCGCAACGCGGGTTTTGCCTGAATCGCCTCGTTGAGCGTCTTGAGCGATTCTTCGACGTGACCGGTCAGGCAATGCAACGCGGCCAGCCCGTACAGGACATAGTCGGCCTTGGGTGCCTGCTTCAATAGCTTGTCGAGGTGCTCGCGCGCCGCCACGTAGTCACCCGAGTTAATCAGCCACACCGCGTAGTCGTAATGTTCTTCCGTCGTTTTGAACTGCAACGCCGGTTCTTTCATGTGCTTGTCGCAGGTGACGATATGCACCTGGGCCCGGTCGACCAGGGACTTATCCGGCCCGCTCAACGCTTTCTGCAGGTGGCCTTTGGCTTTCTCAAACTTGCGCTCCTGCAATGCGCGAAGCCCTGACTCGTAGTTTTGCACCGCCTGTGTATGCCGTGGATCTTCCGCCGCTTGTTTCTTGGGAGTTACCTTTAATGGCATCAAACCGCCTTTGTTTCAGAATTGAACTGGAAAAGCTCGAAATCGGACGACGTGAGAATCCCCGCACGCTTGCAGCAGAATCTCAACCTTAATATTTTACCCGAAGGCGCGGAATTGGCGAGTCACTGGCCGGGTTCGGGGCGAGCGCGCCTAGTCCCGGACGCTTATCGGCCGAATAGCACTTCGAGTAATTTATCGACTCCGAAGAAGGTCATCCACCGACAACTCAACATCCCGCAGAATCGAGCGAAGAAGCCCCGGGCCGATTGTCTCACCAGCGTGGACGGGGACCGTAGTTACCCTCCCATCGGCATGCCGCAGAAACAAGTGGCTACCCCGTGTTCGCACGATCTCAAAGCCGAGTTTTTCGAGGAGACGCACCAGTTCCTTGCCCTTCAGGTGGGGAAGGCGAGTCATACTGAGATCTGCTGGATACCGACGAGCTCGAGGGATGGGCTGACCCGTTTATCCTCCAAGCACAGCTCCACCACTTCCCGAACCCGCTTCATCAGAGTGTCGAGATTCTTGGCTTGAGTATGGCAACCCCGCAGGACCGGAACCGTGGCCACGTAATAGCCGTCTTCGTCTCTTTCGATGACAACCGTGAATTTCCTCTGCGCCTTCACGAGTCGATTTTAGCACGGGGAAAAAACAAGGCCCGTCCGGGGTTGTCCCGACGGGCCTGAACTTGGACTCCACATTCTAGAGCCAGAGCTCGCTTCACCCCAGCTTCTCAAAGAACAAACAAATCGTCTCAATCCCCCGATGGAAATTCGGAATGTGAAACTTCTCATTCGGAGCATGCAAATTGTCGTCGGGAAGCCCAAAGCCCATCATGACCGATGGAATCTTCAGCACGTCCTGGAAATCGGTTACGATCGGAATCGACCCGCCGGAGCGAATAAACACTGTCTCCTTCTTGAACGTGTCGTGCAGCGCCTCGGTAGCCGCTTCGATAAACCGGTTGTCGGTGCCGACCACGGATGCCGGCCCCTTGCTCCAAACCTTGATCTTGAGGTCGATCCCCTTGGGCGTAAGTTTCTTGACGAACGCCGTGTAGCGCTTGAGGATGTCGTCCGGCTCCTGGTTCGGCACCAGTCGCATGGAAACCTTGGCCGACGCCTTCGCCGGAATCACCGTCTTCGCTCCCGCAGCCACAAACCCACCCGGCATGCCGTGCACCTCCAGCGTCGGACGCGCCCAAGTCCGATAGAGCACCGAATATCCCGGCTCGCCGGTCAGCACCTTGGAGCCGACTTCGGTTTTGCGATAATGTTCTTCGTTGAAAGGCAGCCGCTTCCACGTCCTCAGCTCATCCTTGCTGGGCGCTTTAACGTTCTTGTAAAAGCCGGGAATCAGCACCTTCCCCTTCGCATCTTTCAGCTTGCTGATGATCTCAATCAGTGCAAACAGCGGATTCGGCGCCGCGCCGCCATACACACCGGAGTGCAGGTCGGTCTTTGCCCCGAACGCTTCAATCTCCGTGTACACCAGCCCACGCAGGCCGACGCAAAGAGTTGGAATATCCGGCGCGAACAGTTCCGTATCGCAGACCAGCGCGAAATCCGATTTCAATTTCGCCTTCTGTTTGCGGACGTACTCGGCAATCGATTCGCCGCCCACTTCTTCCTCACCTTCAAAAATAATCTTGACGTTGATCGGCAGCTTGCCCCCATGGGCCTGCATCAGGGATTCGAGCGCCTTCACTTCCATCCAGAGCTGCCCTTTGTCGTCGACCGCGCCGCGCGCGTAAATGTTGTTGTTGCGCTCGGTCGGTTCAAACGGCGGCGTGTGCCATTCGTCCAAAGGATCGGGCGGCTGCACGTCATAATGTGCATATATCAACACGGTCGGCTTGCCAGGCGCGTGCAGCCAGTCGGCATAGAGCAGCGGATGTCCCTTGGTCGGGATGATCTCGACATTGTCCATCCCAATGCGGCGCAGCTCAGTGGCCACAAATTCTGCCGCCTTCAGCACGTCGCCTTTGTGTTCATCGAGCGTGCTGACGCTGGGGATGCGAAGAAGGTTCTTCAACTCATCAAGAAAACGCGGTTGATTATTGCGGGCAAAAGCCACTGCAGGAGAAGCCATAGTCTGTTGCCTTTCTGGCGCGCGGGGCGCAAATACTGCGACGGATACTACGAACGATCGCCGAAAACGATTTAGTATATACCCTGAATCTATGGAGAGACGGGCGTTTCTCCCGTCCAACCGATCGCGGACGCCCGGTTCTCCACCGACCTTCAGTCAGGTTCGAAGCACCGGTCGCGCAAGTTGCGTCCAGTCAAGAACCTGAAACGCAATTGACAGCAACCCCCATCTCACAAACAATAGGCTCTACAGTCCACAATTCAACTGGAGCCCCTTATGTCTGAAGGCGAGCAACCGATCGTCTACCACCCCGAGCCGCAGAGCAGTGTCGGCAAATGGATCCTTATCGTGCTGGCCGTTGCCTATGCCGGCGCGTCGGCGTTTTTCATTTACGACCAGCACGGCAAGCTCGAAAAGGTCACGCAAGATCAAGCCGCCAGCCAAAAGCAAATTGCCGATCTGACCAAGCGCATGCAGTCCGCCGAAGCCGATTCTGAGACCCTGGCCCAGCAACTGGGCATGACCAAGAAAGAATTGGCGACGCGTGCCAACGAACTGCAGCGTCAGCAACAAGCCGCAGCCGCAAGCATTGCAGCGCAGGCGGAACAAGAGAAGAAAGATGTGAGCGCCGTTTCCGGAGAGGTTGGCTCCGTGAAGACCGATGTCGGCGGCGTAAAGACCGACGTGGCCGCCACCAAGGCGTCGCTCGAGGCGACCATCGCGAAACTGCAGACCACCATGGGCGATCTTAATATGCAGAGTGGACTGATCGCCAACACACGCGGCGACCTGGAAGCCCTCAAACACAAGGGCGACCGGCAATACTACGAGTTCACCTTGTTGAAGGGAGCCAAGCCGCAGGCATTCTCGACCGTGGCCTTGCAGCTCAAGAAGACTGATCCCAAACGCGGCAAGTATTCGCTCGACGTCACCGCCGACGACAAAACCATCGAGAAAAAAGACAGGAACCAGAGCGAGCCGGTACAGTTCTACACCGGACGCGATCACATGCTGTATGAACTCGTAGTCTGGTCGGTGGACAAGAACAAGATTACCGGCTACCTGAGCACGCCGAAAAATGCGCCGGTACCCATCACCGCGACGTCAAAGTAGCAAAGCCCCCGTGTGGTGGCGGGGCTATGCCCCGCCATGACGGGACGGAGCCCCGCAACCAAACGATCTCTAGGGATGCGTCATCTTCTCCGGCTTAACCAGCGCATCGAACTCCTCACCCGTGAGATATTTCAGCTTCAACGCCGCCTCGCGCAGGCTCGAGTGCTCGACGTGCGCCACGTGCGCAATTTGCGCCGCCTTGTCGTATCCCACCTTCGGAGCCAGCGCCGTGACCAGCATCAGCGAATTCTTGACGTACCAGTCCACCTTGGCGCGTTCGACTTCAATGCCCTTGACCATGTACTCCACGTAGCCATGGCAGGCGTCGGTGATCAAAGTGACCGAGTGCAAAAAGTTGTAGATGATCACCGGCTTGAACACGTTAAGTTCAAAGTTGCCCTGTGATCCGGCAAATCCCACCGCGGCCGTAGCTCCGTGCACCTGCACGCAGACCATAGTCATGGCCTCGCACTGCGTGGGATTAACCTTCCCCGGCATGATGGAAGATCCCGGCTCATTCTCCGGAATCGAAAGCTCGCCCAGCCCGCACCGCGGACCGGAAGCCAGCCACCGGATATCGTTAGAGATCTTCATCAGGGAAGCAGCCAAAGTTTCCATAGCGCCCTGAGCAAACACAATCTCATCGTGCGCCGAAAGCGCGGCGAACTTATTAGGATGTGAGCGGAAGGGAAGTCCCGTAAGTTCCGCAATCTTCTTAGCCGCGCGCTCGGCAAATTCCGGATGCGTATTCAGCCCCGTGCCCACAGCCGTCCCGCCGATCGCCAGATCGTAGAGCCCATCCAGCACCAGCTCCAACCGCTTGATGTCGCGGTCGAGCAAACTGGCCCATCCGCCAAATTCCTGTCCAATGGTCAACGGCACAGCATCCTGCAAATGCGTGCGCCCGATCTTCACCACGGAGTCAAATTCCCGAGCCTTGGCTGCAATCGCATCGCGCACGGTCTTGATCGCCGGAATCAGCGCATTCTTCACCCGCTCCGCCGCCGCAATATGCATCGCCGCCGGAAACGTGTCGTTCGACGACTGCGACATGTTGACGTGATCGTTCGGATGCACCGGTTTCTTCGATCCCAATTCGCCGCCCGCAATCTCAATCGCTCGATTGGAGATGACCTCATTCACGTTCATGTTGGTCTGCGTGCCCGAACCCGTCTGCCAGATGCGCAGCGGAAACTGGTCATCCAGTTTGCCGGCAATAACTTCGTCGGCGGCTTCGACGATGAGCTTCGAGAGGTTCGGAGGAAGCTTGCCCAGATCCTGATTCACCAGCGCGCAAGCCTTCTTCAGCGTGCCAAACGCCCGAATCAGCTCCGGAGGCATGGTGTCGCGTCCGATGTTGAAATGCAGCAGCGAGCGCTGCGTCTGCGCCCCCCAGTAAACATTCGCCGGGACTTCGATCTTCCCCATGCTGTCAGATTCAATGCGGGTCTTCACTTGGGACTGGGTGGCGGGTTCGGTAAGAGTAGTAGCCATGATGATCTCCTGTGCGCGTTCGACCTGGGTGCCCCACCCTTGCGCCTTTGCAAGGGTGGGTAACGTCGTCGTCGAGTATGAGGAACCAACTATTATACGGCGGCGTAAGAGGGTTTTCGCTCAAAATACCGGCGTCAATGCGCCCTTGCAGGAAAGTATCCACTCGGATACAATCAAGGGACTTGAATACATTGCTTCGGTCGTCCGAGTTCGATGCGTGGCTGTCCCATCTGGCCGACCAAAATCAAAGGCCAGAATCCTGGCGCGCCTTGCTAGCGCGACATTTGGAAATTTCGGCGATTGCGAACCCGTCGGCGAAGGCGTTTCCGAGATGCGTATTCATGTCGGAGCCGGGTATCGCGTTTATTACACGCGAACGGGATCGACGGTTTATGTTTTGCTGGCTGGAGGCGTAAAAGCTTCACAGACGAAAGACATTGCCAAAGCGAAAAAAATGACTCGCGAACTCAAAAGGGCAAACCAATAATGAAGATGAAAAAAAAGAAAGCAATCTACAAACCATTCGACCGAGCGGCTTATCTCGATAACGACGCGGTCATTGCGGAATATCTTTCGGCGGCTGCCGAAGACCCAAACCCCGAGGTGTTCGTCGCCGCGCTCGGCGACGTGGCCAAAGCACGAGGCATGGCGCAGATCGCCAAAGACGCAGGACTGGGCAGGGAGAGCCTGTACAAAACCCTAAGTGCAGGCGCACACCCACGCTTCGAAACGATCAATTCCGTCCTGCACGCCCTCGGCTTGAAGTTCGCCGTCGTTGCTGAACACGAGAGTTAGGGCTTAGCCAACGCAGCGTCAGCGGGCCCGCCCAAGCGAAGCTTTGACTTGACACCCGTTGGCTTTTGAAAATGGGTAGCGGTGGGGTGGGCCACCCGCCAGGAGCGGGGCACCCTCGGAATTGGAATTGCGGAAAGGGTAGGCCAGCCCCCACTTCTCAACCGAAGCCTCTGCTACCTTGAGTTCACTCCCGGCCCGTGTCCAGCGCCGTAGTATTCCGAAACTGCCGTCTTCTCCTCCGCCGTTAACTGTCTTGCGATACTACGCATCCGAACGTTAATATCGTTGGCCCGATTGCCATTGGAAAAATTCTCGAGCTGCTCTTCGAGATAGTTGCCGTTCTGGGTAGCAAGTGGGGGAGCTCCCTTCACATAACTCACCGGACCGTGGCACGACTGGCAGGGTGGGATGCCCCGCTGCCCGTCTCCGAAGACAATGAGGCGGATGGCCATCGAGGCACGAGAGGGGTCCGGCATGGCCTGCGGAAACGCTCGCTGGTCTTGCGGATCGCTCGCCGTGGGCAGCATCGCGTAATACGCCGCCAAATCGGCCGCGTCGCGCGCGGAAAATCCCTCGGCGACTCTCTGCATCGCGGGTGACGTACGCTTCCCGGATCTGAAATCCTGCATCTGTTTCCAGAACGACAACCGGTCCTCGCCCGCCAAGTTGGGGAAGGCGGGAACGGAGCTGAAGCCCTCCTCGCCATGACAATGATTGCAGCGCCGGGCCAGGAGCAGTCCGCGAAAGGCGTCGCCACTGGAAATAATGGTAAGGGTTTCGTTTGTCCAGGCCACGTTCGAAGGTATGCGAATTGAAGGTTCAGGACTCTTCGACTGCGCGGAGCAATCCCTTCCCGGCAATAGGAGAGTAATCGCCAACGGAACCAGCAGGATGCTAAACCATCGAGGCCCTATTCGCGGGCGTGCAGCTTGACTAGCGCGGCTCACAATTCCTCCTTTCGCCGGGACGCAAGGAGGCAAACTGATCTTGCGGGACCACCTCCAGCTGGCCTCTCATCGCATAATGGCCGGCTCCGCAGAACTCATGGCAGGGGATCTTGAATCTGCCTGATCTGGGAAAAGTAAAGGTCGCCTCGGTCACCTCCCCAGGCACAGCTGTGAGACCGTATTCCGTACCCAGGAAGCTCAACTTGTGCACGACATCGGCGCTGGTAATTCGAAACCTGACGCGAACACCCGCCGGGACGACGATGCACTGAGGCACAAAAACAAATTGCTGCGCAATCATGCGCACGGTAAGCGATCCGGCCGGGCCCTCCGCCAGGCCCAGATTGCTCTCCACGAATTCCCCCTGCAGGTGCAAGGTCACGGGGTCGGGCCCTTTGCCGCCGCCAAAAAAATGCCACACCGGCAAGTCCACCATATAGTAGCGAGTGGACAAGAGCGCCAGTGCGACCAGCGTCATTGCCGCTACGAACCTGATCTTCTTCTTCATGGCATCTAGGGCTAACCCAGTGTTCGGGTTAGATGAACAGGGGCCGGATTGGGTTACATCTAATCTGCGCCCGGTTGCTCATGCGTCGGTTCTGATCCAAAACGCCGATGGCCCCATGTCTTCGCCGTTTGTTTGCCGGCAATGTATTATGTGTATATTATTATACGTATAAATGAGCAAATACAACACGTACCAATACTTATGTACGTACAAATACGCACGTAGTGTCACGTGGAACATTGTACGTACAATCCGCGCGTCAGATCGACTTCACCGGAAGCGCCATCACATCCTCCACCAGCGCGACTTCCTTCTGCACAAACGGCTCCGCATAGGTGACGCCGCCCATCATGCCGTAGAAGCGGGCCATGGACTCAATCCGCGCCCGAATTTCTTTTTGCGCGGGAAAGATTCCGCTGCCGGCCTGCTGGTCAGTGAACTGAGACTTGTAAGCCATCAGCGCTGCCATGCGCGTTTCGAACTGGCCGGTAATGTCCACGACAAACGTAGGCCGCACGTCGCGATACAGGCTGGCGTAAATAATCTTGAAAGGACGATGAGCGGAACCCTCCGGCGGCAACTTGGCGAGTCCCGAGATAAACGCCGCTTCATATCCAAGCACCGACGCCGTGTAGTGATCCGGATGCCGTCCCTCCCAGTAGGGAAGGATCAAAACGCGCGGCCGCTGTTCGCGAAGTACGCGGACGACCTTCAAACGATTCTCCCAGCTATTTTCGACACGCCCGTCAGGAATATCGAACGCGTGCCGCCAGGCGACCTTCAGGATGCGCGCCGCCTCCGCCGCCTCGCGCGCGCGGTCTTCGGCGGTGCCGCGTGTCCCCATCTCGCCTTGCGTGAGGTCGAGGATGCCGGTGCGATATCCGCGCTCGGCCATCTTGAGCAGAGTTCCGCCGCAGGTCTGTTCGACATCATCGCGGTGCGCGGCCAGGGCAAGAATGTCGAGGGGCATAAGTGCATCGTTGGTCGTTAGTCGTTGGTCGTTCGCGCGTTGTCGCCGGTTGCCACTCCGGTGCGAGTCCTCGGGATTCTAGTATGCCAACGACTAACGACCATCGACCAACGACTGTTTCTACGCTGCCGGCTTCGTCGTGCGCCGGTTCGCCAGCGCGAAGGCTAGCCCGAACATGAATAGCGCAAACAGCACCAACGTCAAAAGGGATTCGGTCAGCGGAAATGTGCTGGGCGCTTCGGGATACATCAGCGTGCGCAACGCCTCGACGCCGTAGGTCAGCGGATTGGCGTACATGAGCCAACGAATCCATCCTGAAGCCTTGGACAGAGGGAAGAGCGCTCCTGAAAGCAGCCATAGCGGAATCAGGAATAAATTGATGATGGCGTGAAAGGCTTGCGTGGAATCCATGGGCCAGGCGATAGCGAAGCCGAGCGCGGTCAGGGCAAACGACACCAGAAACACGGTGAGAACGATCAGCCCGAACGAAGCCAGCGTCATGTGTATGCCAACGAGCGGCGAGAAGACCAGGAAAATCAATCCCTGGGCGGCGGCGAGCGTGGTGCCGCCCAAGACTTTTCCCAGAACAATAGCCGCGCGCGGCACCGGCGCCACCAGCACCGAAAGCAGGAAGCCTTCGTTGCGGTCTTCGATCACCGACATCATCGTGAAAATCGCGGTGAAGAGCACGATCATCACTAGCGTGCCCGGATAGAAATAATCCAGATAGTGCTGCTGGCCGGCAGCCTGTCCGGAACGAAAAGACGTTCCGAAACCGGATCCGAGTACGATCCAGAACAGGAGTGGAGAAAGGATTACGCCGACCACGCGCGCGCGCTGACGGTAGAAGCGTACGACTTCGCGCCACCAGAGCGTAAACGCAGGCAGCAGAACTCCAGCGGATGCGGGAGCGGTTGCGGGGAAGGTCGCGGTTTGGGTTGACATTGGTTTTAGTTTAGCAGCGTCAGTGATCGAGCTTCTTCGTGCCTTTCTTCTTGCCCTTCTTACCGGTTTCCGGGGCCGCTTCGGCGTCTTCGCTCCAGAAGCGGTGGCCGGTGCGGTGGATGAACACGTCTTCCAGCGTGGGCTTGCTCACGCTCAGCGACTGGATTTCTCCGGGGAAAGCTTCGACTACGTCGGGAACGAAGCGATGTCCGTTCTCGATTTCGATGCGGACCTGCTTGTCCATGACCGTGGCATCGATGTGAAACTTGGTGCGAATCTGGTCGGCCAACGCTTGCGGGTCACGCGCCTCGAGCAGAACGACGTCGCCGCCGATCTCGTGAGTGAGTGCCTCTGGTGTGCCGAGCGCTACCAGATTGCCTTCATTCAGAATTGCAAGCCGGTCACAGCGTTCGGCTTCTTCCATCAGGTGGGTGGTGACGATGACGGAGACGCGCTCCTGATCGCGGAGGATCTGGAGATATTGCCAAAGGTCGCGCCGCGCGCCAGGATCGAGGCCGGTAGTGGGCTCGTCAAGGAGCAGAACCTCGGGATGATGAAGCAGACCTTTGGCAAGCTCGATGCGGCGCTGCATGCCTCCGGAGAAAGTCTCCACACGATCGGCCGAGCGGTCGAGCAATCCGACGCGGGTCAGGATTTCATTGATTCGTGCCTTGAGTTCGGGGCCGCGCAGGCCGTAGAGGTGTCCCTGATGCCAGAGGTTTTCGTAGGCGGTGAGCTTGAGGTCGACGCTCTGGGCCTGGAAGACGACGCCGATGTGGCGGCGTAACGCTCCTGGCTGGCGAACGGCGTCGAAGCCGGCGATGGTGGCGCTGCCCGAAGTCGGGACCATGAGAGTCGAAAGAATGCGGAACAGAGTGGTCTTGCCGCTGCCGTTCGGGCCCAAGAGGCCGAAAAGTTCGGCGGGGCGAACGTCGAAGGAGACGCCGTTGAGCGCGTTGCGGTCCTGATAACGGTGGACGAGGTCGCGAACGGCAATAATGGGCTGGCCGGCGGGCTTGGCAGGTTGGGCTGGCGGAGCGAAGTCGATGGCAGTTGAGTTCGGGGCCACAGTTCATTCTACGCCGGGAACGGGAGGATTATCATCCCGAGCTGATCGGATGATCGGGTCATCGGGTGATCGAAAACCAAATCTTTGCTGGCTTTAGATGGCTCGATGACCCGATCACCCGATGACCCGATCCACCCTATGCGGCGACCGGCTTCTGATCCTGGCCGGGGACGCGCTCTTCGAAAGCAACCGGGACGTGGCGCCAAACCTGGATGGCTAGAACCACGGTCGTCGCAAGAAGTAGCGCTCCTACGGCGACATGGACTACGGTCGAAATCACCATGGGCAGTTCGGGCTGCGCCGCGTCTCTTCCCCACATGACGCGGGTAATGAAGGCGAGAAATCCCAGGCAAAGTTGCGCGACCATCAGGCCGAGCATGGCGATTGCCGGACGGCGCACAGCGTGCACTTGCGGGTAGACGGAGATGGCGCGAACGGCAGTCCAGGAGAGGACGATGGCCACAACCGCTGCATTAATGACGTGCGGCCACCAGCTCAAGCCGTGGTGGCGGAACATGGCTCCGAGGATCAGTTGTACATAGAGCACAAAAATCGAGAGCACCGTCAAAGTAAAAAGAGCGGGGCGGCGCTGGTCGAATTCGGCGCGCGGTTCCTCTTCGACCCAGCGGCGCCCGGTGAAGACGGCAATTGCGACCGCAATGCAGAAAAAGGTCTGCGCCACGGCGGCGTGTGCGCTGGAGATGGGTGCGGGCAGAAAGAATAATACCGTCAGGCCGCCGAGGATGCCTTGCATGATGACGGTCGCGAGCGCGGCCAAGCCCAGAAGGCGCAGCCAGTGGCGATTTTCTGCTACCCAGGTCCAGACCGCCAGGATGATGGTGAGCAGCCCCACGAATTCCGCCACCATGCGGTGGCCATGTTCGTACTTTATACCGCCGACCATGACGGGCATTTTGTAGAAGGAGCCGAAGGTCGTCGGCCAGTCGGGGACGGATAAGCCGGCGTCATTGCTGGTGACCAGCGCTCCGGCGACGATCAGGACGAGGGTGGCGCAGGCGGTGAAGATGGCGAAGCGGTGCAGTCCGCGATGGTACGGGATTTCGATGCCCTTCACAGTAGCCCCCAGGGAGAACCGGCGGTACAGTCTCGTCCGGCACGTTGCCCGAAACGCATCAGTTTAACAGAGGACTGGCTGCTGTTGTATTTCAATACGGCCGCCCTAGACGCGGAAACCCGCGCCTTTACGAGTGTGGCCGTTCCGCTGCCGCGGTGGATGCCTGCGCTTCCAAGGCCTGGATGATGGCGTCGGCGAACTCCGACGTTCCCGCGGTGCCGCCCACGTCGCGTGTAAGTTTGCTGCGGTCCCGGTAGACCTCATCGATGGCGTTGCGGATCTTCCACGCCGCGTCGGCCTCGCCGAGATGGCGCAGCATGAGCAGCGCCGATCGCAACACAGCCGTAGGGTTGGCAATATTTTTCCCGGCAATATCGGGCGCGGAGCCATGGACGGCTTCGAAGATGGCGCACTCGTGGCCGAAATTCGCGCCGGGCACCAGGCCAAGTCCGCCGACCAGTCCCGCGCACAGATCGGAAATAATGTCGCCGTAGAAATTCTCCAGCAGCAGCATGTCGTACTGGTAGGGGTTCATCACCAGTTGCATACAGGTATTGTCGACAATGTGCTCGCCGTAGGTGATCTCGGGATACTCCTTCGCGACGTTGCGCGAGCAGCGCAGAAACAATCCATCCGACATCTTCATGATGTTGGCTTTGTGGATGCAATGGATTTTCTTGCGTTTGTTCTTGCGGGCATGCTCGAAGGCGAAACGCGAGATGCGAGTGGAAGCCTTTTCGCTGATCACCTTGATGCTCTCGACCACTCCGGGAACAACTTCGTGTTCGATGCCGGAATAAAGTCCTTCAGTATTTTCACGCACCACGATCAAATCGACGCCCGGATAGCGAGTGGGAATATGCGGCAGGTTGCGGATAGGCCGAAAGTTAGCGAAGAGTTCGAAGCGCTTGCGCAGTTCGACATTGATGCTGGAGAAGCCGCCGCCAATGGGCGTGGTCACCGGGCCCTTCAGTCCAACGCGGGTGCGCTCGATCGATTCGCTGAGTTCTTTCGGAATGTAATCGTGGTACTTCTCAAAAGCTTCGGCGCCAGCGGCGAAGCTCTCCCATTCGAATTTGACGCCGGTTGCTTCAATCATGCGAACCGTGGCCTGGATGACCTCGGGGCCAATTCCATCGCCAGGGATGAGAGTTACTTTATGGGTCATAGATAGTCGGACAAGGATCGGGTCATCGGGTGATCGGGTGATCGGGTCATCAAAAACCCGCGGGAAACCAGGTTCTCGATCGCCCGATCACCCGATGACCCGATCACCCGATTTGGCTTTGCTTTTCGCCTCCGCCGCGTCTTTCGTCTTCAGCAGGTCCTTCAGTTCCGTCATGAATTCCTGCACGTCTTTGAAGTCCAAGTAGACGGAGGCGAACCTGACATACGCGACTTTGTCATAGCGGCGCAGGCGGTTCATGATCAGCTCGCCGATTTCGCTGGTCTTGCGCTCGCGTTCGGCCGACTCCATGACAAAGGTCTCGGCTTCATTGACGATCTGCTCGAGTCTGCTGATCGGCACCGGCCGCTTCTCGCAGGCGCGCATCAGGCCGTTCAGCACTTTTTGGCGGTCAAAACGCTCGCGCCGCCCGTCTTTTTTCACCACCATGTAAGGAATTTCGTCGATGCGCTCGTAGGTAGTAAAGCGCTTTTCGCACTTGAGGCATTCGCGCCGGCGGCGGATGGAGTCCGCTTCCTTGCTCTCGCGCGAATCCACGACTTTGTCATTTTCAAACCCGCAGAAGGGGCATTTCATGCGCTTGGTTGCACTCTGGAATCAACACGATTGTAGCAGGGGATGCAGGCGGGCGGACCGAATCCCGGCAACTAAGTGCGCGTCATTGACACGGCGGAGACTCTAACGCCTCGTTAAACCAGCAATCACTCCGCCCAATGAATCCTCCCACGCATGGGCGATCATCCCAGGGCGAACGCTTCCGCGCCAATAGGCCAGAATCCCGAACATCGCTCCGATCAGGCTGATTAGAATCACAAACCGTGGGCCCTGGTAGGCGTGCGCCGCGCCGAACGCCACGGCAGAAATGACAATGCCTGCGGGAGCACTCTTAGTCAGGAACATAAACTGACGCTGTAGGTAACCTCGAAAGATCGTCTCCTCGCAGATACCGGCGGTCACGGAAAGCGCTATCCATGTTGCGATCTCCGCGACTCCACGCGGGAGCATGAGCTGCATATTGTGAGCCATGTCGGGGACACGCAGGAGCTTGTTAAATAGCCAAAGTAACGCCGCCAAAACAATCCAGAACCCAGCGGCTATTCCAATATCGCGGAGCACCTGTCGGGCCGAACGCCAACGCTCTCCGACAACAAGGAGAACAGAAGCGCCACTCCACCGCACGCCCGCCACCACAATAGCGAAGACGAACCACTCCAGGAAAATGGTGGTCAAATAAAGATACACACGGTTCGGATTAGACGCCGTGCTGAGTCGGTCTGTAAACACCTTTGCCAGAAGCGACCAACCGCCCAACACGGCGAGCACCAAAATCGTGTGCATGGGACTGGCAACTCGAGCATAGCGGCCCGAAGCGGGTTGAGACAAAGCGGAGGTCTGCATAATTACCTCATGTCTGTTCGTACGAACCAGCCTGGGAAAAGGTTCCGGGTCTGGTCAGAATGCCAAATTCGAGCGCTATGTTAGGCCCTTTGGGTGCCGAGACCATCTTTGGTTTCGGCAGTGAGAGGGTGCACAAACTTAAGCTGACCCGCCGACAATTTACGTTGCTTCCTCAACCGCCGCGCCTTCCTCCGCCTGCTCCGTCTCCTCGGAAAGCTTGCGCAGCGACAACCGCTCGCGATGGGAGAGCAACAGTCCCACGGGAACCACGGCGACAAACGTCACCAGCCAAAGCATGATGCCGCAACTGACCGCGAGTTCCTTGGGGACAATGTGAAAGACGTGGTCGAGCGCGCTGATGGTGGCCAGCTGTGACCCGCCACCAACGCCCGGCAACTGCACCATGGAGCCGATCATGCTGGAGCCCATGAGAAGAAGACACTTAGTGGCGCTCAAGGCGCCCATAGGTGCGCCATAGGCGTGCGTTACTTCCTTGTAAGACAAGGCAATAACCCACCACATCGCCACCGACACGGCTGATACCTGCAGAAATGCGAATGGACCGTGAATGGTATTGAGCCCCACGGTAAACTCGCGAATTTTTTGCGCGATGCGATGGCCCAGGTTCTCGGCGAGATGAGAAAAACGGTCTTCGACCCACTGCGCGATCCGCTTCCCCCGGTAGGCGATCACCACGGCTGCCGAAAGCAGCCCGAGTACGAGCGCCATCAGAGCGTATCCCGTGAGATGAATCCACTCCCTGACTTCCTGCGGTGCGGCTAAGGTAAAGGTGCGCAGCTTCGAAGGTAGAAAAATAGCCGCCACCAACAAGACGGTAAAACCGCCGATGTCAAAAATTCGCTCCACCGCCCAGACCGCAACTTGCGAGGCGAAAGGCAGGTTCTCACGGCGGGCTATTAAATAGGGACGAATCAACTCACCCGGCCGGCCAAGCAAAGCGAGTCCTGTGAACCCGATCAAAGTAGGCGGAAGCAAGCCCAGCAGGGATGCGTGCTTGCGCACCGGTCGAAGGAAGATTTTCCACCGAACCGCCCGCAGGAAATAGGCGAAGTAGATGAGCGCGACCCCGTGAACAATGTGGCGCCAGTTCAGCCCATACTGAAACAGCCGCTCCCAGTCGAAGTCCCGCCACGTGCGAAACTGCAGATAAACCAGCACGGCCAGAACCAGAAAGACGACGGCAGAGGCTGCGTATCGTTTTTTATTCATTCAGTTCTGTTCATTCCGCCTTGCTGATCTCTCTGGTGCGGTCGTGATCGTTTGGCGCGAAGCAGAGGAGTGAGCGAGTTGCGGCGAGCAAGCCCCCGAAATGAAGGTAAATGAGAGAGGAAGCAGGGTCAACGTTGAGATCTGCGCGCTGGGATGGTGCGCCTTGGGAAAATCAGCGCGGAGATTCGGCGGCGACCGCCGCGCCGGCGGGTTTCGCACTGCCTTGGGCCCCGTTCGAAGTCTTGTTCGGAGCCTTGCTGGGAGCTTTGCTCGGAGCTCGGGCGGAGGCCGCTTTTTGTTTCGCCGCTTTTTCCTGGGCAGTCTTCTTAGTGTTGTATTCGTGCACGATGCGGGCCACGTAGGCGCGGGTTTCGCGAAATGGCGGTACTCCCCGATACTGCTCGACGCGCTCGGGACCAGCGTTGTAAGCGGCCAATGCCTTGACCAGATCGAAATCGTAGCGTTCCAGAAGTTCGCGCAGATAGCGGCTTCCGCCCGTGACATTGGCTTGCGGATCGAAGGAGTCGTTCACGCCAAGTTGGCTGGCGGTGCCGGGCATCAACTGCATGAGTCCACGGGCGCCTTTGGGGGAAACGGCATGCGCGTTGAATCCGCTTTCGGCATGAATGACGCTGTTGACCAGGTCCGGATCAAGATGATAGGCGGCGCTGGCGACGTTCACCACTTCATTCAATGGGGGCGCCGGTCCGGATTTAGCAGACCCAGATTTAGCCAACCCAGATTTCGCAAACTCTGATTTCGCAGACACCGACGCGGCGGGGTTGGAGGCGTGTGAATTCGCGGGCACTGGTACTGGTAAGGAGAGATCTTTTTCGTAGCCCGTGATCTCCTCCGTAGGCACGTCGGTGAAGTTGGAATCATCGGCCGCGAGATAGAGGCGAGTCGTTGTTCCCATCATCAGGCGATGCTCGTGGCGGATGGTGAAGCCGTTGCGCAGGATAGCTAACTCGGCGGCAGTAGCGGGACGAGCGAGCAGAACCACGACGACGGCAAAGAAAAGTGCGCCGCCCATCGCCGCAATTCTCGAAGCCCGAGGCATCGGAAATGGTCTTCTTTGGATCATCCTCTGCAAATCATCCTCGTCCAATCATCACAAGCTGGTCACGATCGCCGGCGGCGTGCGAATCTGTTCAACGACTACCGGGTCAAGCGCTTTTCCGTACAGCGCGTGCTCGATGGCGGCGGCTACACCGCTTTCGGCGTTCGAGCGCGTAAGCGTCCAGCCCCGGGCACGCAGCTCCTCGGAGGCATTCCCCATGATAAACGGGTGGCCGGCGAACGCAAGCATTTCAATGTCGTTATAGTTATCACCAATGGCCATGACCTGTTCGCGCGTAATTCGCCGGTGATTGGCCCAGCGCTCCAGCGCGTGTCCTTTGGAACAGCCGGCGTTGAGCACATCGACAATCGAAAGATCGCGGCCGGGGTACTCGGTGCGCAGAACTGTGATGGGCAGCCCGCAGCTTCCGAGGACTTGCAATGCCCGTTGCATGCGCTCGATTGGGCCGCAGAACATGGCCTGCACGGGATCGCAGGTGAGCGCATCCTCGATCGGAACCACGAACTGGATGTACTGCATGTTTTTCTCCAACCAGCGCTGGATGCTGCCTTCCAGCGTGTTCAGACGCTCGAGCACGATGCTGCCCGAAGCATCGCCGTGGTCGTCGCTATGAAGCTCAGCGCCGCGAAGCTCATTGCCGCGGAGATCGTTGCCATGAAGATCATTGCTGTCAAAAGTCAGAACCGTCTGACCGCGAAATTCCTGCATCACGCGGACAAGTTCGCGGCAGGTCGCCTCCGGGAGCAGGTCGCGGTGGAAAGTTTCGCCGGCCAGCGACCGGGTTATGGCGCCATTCGAGCTGATCAACCAGAGATCAAATCCCAGTTGTTGAGCGATGGGCAGGGCAAAGGTGTGGCGGCGTCCGGTGACCAGGATGATCTCTATGCCTTGGCCATGCGCGCGCCGGAGGGTTGCAAGATCGGTCTCGGAAATCTTGAATTCCGGATTGAGCAGGGTGCCGTCAATATCGATGGCGATGAGGCGGAGGCAAGCGGCAGGCACACTCAATTTTAGCATTGGTGGAGCGCCGGGCGTCCCGCCCGGCCGGGACCCTTCGACTTCGCCCAGGGCAGGCTCGCGAGACGCCCGGCGCACCACTTTCTTTTGAACCCTTCTTTCTCCTGTGCGACAATCATTCCCCACGGAGGCTATCGATGAAATTGAGATTTCTTCTGTTGTTTCTGACACTGCTCCCAGTATCTCTCCCTGCCCAGCCCCCGCCCGAAACGGGCAAGCCCTTCGTGGTCGAATACTATTACAAGGCCAAGTGGGGATATGCAGACGAGTTTCTGCAGCTTTTCAAGAAGAACCATTACCCCCTCCTCAAGAAGCAAGTGGAGATGGGCCGCATCCTCAAAGTCTGGATGGACCAGCCGCGTTATCACACGACGGAAGACGGGCGCTGGGACTATCGCGTGACCATCGTGTTCAAGAACTCGACGGCCGCGAATGAGCCGTTCGACGAAGACGCGCTGAAGAAGCAGCTTTGGCCCGACCAGACCACGTATGCCAAGGAAGAACAGCGCCGGTTCGAAATCCTGGTTGGCCATTGGGACTTGCCGATCAAGAACGCAGATCTGGACGGGAAGTAGGTGCCAGGGCGGTCAGTATGGAAGCTGCTTTCGCCGCGTGCCTGCACGCGCTTTCGCCGGTTGTAGGTGGAGAGGGAGAGGGCTGACTGAAATCCGCGCTGCTGATAATCGATGTTCAGATCGGTCTGGTGGGCCTGATGCCGCTGGAACTGCAGGATCGCGTTTTGTCGAATATCGCGGTCTTGCTGAGCAAGGCGCGCTCCTCTGGAACACCCGTCCTGTTCATCCAGCACGACGGTCCCAAAGGACATCCCATCGAAGCCGAGACCGCGGCGTGGGCCATACATCCTTCAATTCCTCCGCTCGGTGGAGAGCCCGTCATCAGAAAGAAGGCATCAGACTCTTTCTACGAGACAAGACTCGCCGAAGAACTTCAGACCCGCAAAATCAGCCATCTCATCATCGCCGGCGGCATGACTGAATACTGCATCGATACCACTTGCCGACGTGCAGTTACGCTTGGCTACGATGTGACGCTGGTAGCCGACGCGCATCTCACACGCGATAACCCGGTTCTAACCGCCTCGCAGATCATTGAGCACCACAACCTCCTCCTCGACGGCTTTGCTGCCGGAATTCATGCCGTCAAGGTCACACCGGCGGGCGAGATTTTTCCCTGAAACTCACCGGCCGCCCTCCGCGAGCACCGCCCAATGCGTTGTACATGCCGTTAAAGTGGTTTTCCCGGTGATTCAGGCGAGCGCGTTTGCAAAAAGCTCACCGGCTGAGAGAACATAATCGGTTTGCATACATCCCTCGGTTCCTACAAGGAAGTAGCCAAAATATGGCGAAGGTGAAAAAGTCCCCTACAGCAGCAGTGAAGACAGCAGTGAAGAAGGTGGCGAGCGTCGAGATTAGCTCCATCGGTTCCCCAAGCGAAGCACGCAGAGGCGCCGGGCGTGACGGCGCGATCGAGCCAGCCAAAGGCAAGCTGGGCGTGATGATCCCCGGCATGGGTGCGGTCGCAACGACATTTGTGGCGGGCGTGGAAGCCGTGCGTAAGGGAATCGCCCACCCCATCGGCTCGCTCACGCAGATGGGCACCATCCGTCTGGGCAAACGCACCGATGGCCGTTCGCCCAAGGTGAAGGAATTCGTTCCTCTCGCCGGGCTCAATGATCTGGTCTTCACCGGCTGGGACATTTTCGAAGACAACATGTACGCGGCCGCCCGCAACGCCGGCGTACTGGAACGCGACCTGCTCGACAAAGTGAAAGGGCGGCTCAGCGCCATCCAGCCGATGAAGGCGGTATTCGATCACAACTACGTCAAGAAGCTTGACGGCCCGAACGTGAAAAAGGGGAAGAACAAGTTGGACTTGGCCGAGCAGCTTCGCCAGGACATCCGCGACTTTAAGAAGTCGAGCGGCGCCAGTCGGCTCATCACCATCTGGTGCGCTTCGACCGAGACCTTCATCGAACAGAGCGCCGCACACCAGAGCCTGAAGGCGC
The DNA here is from genome assembly GCA_049512675.1 of Terriglobales bacterium. GTDB lineage: Bacteria > Acidobacteriota > Terriglobia > Terriglobales > Acidobacteriaceae > Acidiflorens. The sequence continues at coordinate 23,274 of JBEKWX010000005.1, forward strand.
TCGAAAAAGGGATGCAAGAGAACGACGAAAACATCGCGCCCTCAATGGTGTACGCCTATGCCTCGCTCATGGAGGGCGTGCCCTTCGCCAACGGCGCGCCGAACCTGACGGTGGACATACCGGCAATGCTCGAACTGGCGCGTGCGCGCGAAGTTCCCATCTGCGGCAAGGATTACAAGACCGGCCAGACGCTGCTGAAGACCGTGCTCGCCCCCGCCTTCAAGGCGCGCCTGCTAGGGCTGAGCGGATGGTATTCGACCAACATTCTAGGCAACCGCGACGGCGAAGTGCTAGACGACCCCGGGTCTTTTAAAACCAAGGAAGAATCGAAGCTCGGAGCCCTGGAACACATTCTCCAACCGGCTCTGTATCCCGAGCTCTACGGCAATATCTTCCACAAAGTTCGCATCAACTATTACCCGCCGCGTGGCGACAACAAAGAGGGTTGGGACAACATCGATATCTTCGGCTGGCTAGGCTATCCCATGCAGATCAAAGTGGACTTCCTCTGCCGAGACTCGATCTTAGCCGCGCCCATCGTGCTAGATCTGGTGCTGTTCTTAGATCTCGCGCAGCGCACGCCGGAGCTACGCCGCCTAGGCATTCAGGAATGGCTAAGCTTCTACTTCAAGTCCCCAATGACGGCGCCTGGTCTGTATCCCGAGCACGATCTGTTCATCCAACTAATGAAGCTGAAGAACACTCTGCGCCACCTAAAGGGCGAAGAGCTGATAACGCACCTGGGGCTGGAGTACTACGACTAGGGGGTGCCCGTGTGGTGACGGGCCTCTGGCCCGTCCCTCGTCTGCGGGCTAGACCAAGTCCAGGGCCATCTTCAGGGCAACATTGAGCTCCGCCATCTTGGTGCTGGGCATGGAACCGATATATTGCGTGAGGTCGCTCTTTCTCAGACTGACGAGATTGTCACACATGATCCAGCTGGGATGTTTAAGTCCTTCGGCTGGACCTACGGCGACCTGGGTCGAAAGGTCCTCTCCGGTGCTGAAGACCGGAGCGCAGATCACAGTGGAGAAGCGGGAGTCGAAGAGCACCTGGCGGCTCACAACCACGAATACTCGATGAGACTTCGGGTCGGCGTGCGGCTTGTGCACTCGGTAGAGTTCTCCGCGTTTCACGTTTGCTCCTAGGGTCGGTCAGCCTTCAGTCACTCCTCCGCCGCCTGATAGTCGAGCACGTCGGCCGCCTCGGAGTTCAGCCGATCGGCGGCCTGATTGATTCGCTTCAAGTCGCGGGCATTAGCCTGCGCCCGCACCTGCTCCCGCAAATACCGCCGCAACACACGCTCAATGAATGCCGATCGTGAGCCCTGGGGTCCGGCCAGGCGGTCGATCCCGGTCAGAACCTCGCGCGAGAGTGTGACAGAAGTCTTCTCTTTCATACCACCATAGTACTACTAGAGCGCCTACGCGTCCATCTCATACGCTTTCCTCAACCACCGCGTCACCTCGTCGTCAATATCGGCCTTTGACCGGACCTCGATCCGCCGCGTGATGCGGTCTTTCTTTTCGTACCCGCCGGTATCGATCAGCCGCTTCGGCGTTTTCATGTTGCCCAGCGCGAATCCAAGGTCGATGCGCGTATTAGTAGACGGCTTGATCTGTGCGAACACGTGACTGCGATAGAACGGCACCATCGTCTTGCACGGGCAAGCCTTCACGTCCTTGCCGAGAGAAAACCCGAGCTTCAGCAACTGCTCATACAGTGGACGCAGCGCCGCGCGCGGCCCGGAGTACTGCGCTTCCACCCATGCGGAGGCGGTTTTCAGGTAAGCGTCGGGCGAGTCCTCCTCCGTGCCTTTACCTTCGAGGCGCTCCGCGATCCATGCCGCGGAATTCGAGCCCAGCCCATGCTCTCGCTTCAACCACTCGCGGCGTTCTTTCTCCGTCGGAGGACCGGACGTTTTCGTGAGAGCGATCCATTCCTCGAGCGACCGCCCGGTTTTCTGCGGCAGTTCCTCGATCCACTTTTGCACCATGGCAACGCCAGGATGAACGGCGTAAGGGCTGAGTATTTCTTTTGCGGGAGACACGGGCACCTCCTGAGCGCTCGATAATTCGCCCGCCATGATACACAATCCCAGCCCCGGTTCACGATAGAATCTTCCGATGGCCGCAAAGAAGCACGACGCTCGCCGCCACCAACCCGGACACGACACCCGCTACATAAAAATGCAGAAGAACTACTGCTTCGTCTGCGGTAAAGATAACCCCGACAGCATGCGGCTACGCTTCACCTACGACGAAGACCGCGACTGTTTCGTCTGCCGCTTCCGCCTCGGCAAGCGCTACACCGGACCACCCGGACACGCCCACGGCGGCATTATCGCGACCATCCTCGATGAAGCGATGGGCAAGGTGAACAAACTGCGTCACGTAGTGGCCGTGACTTCAGAGATGACCGTGAACTACCTGAAGCCGGTGCCGCTGAAACAGCCGCTGCGCGTGGAATCGCGCGAGGTGAAGGTGGAGGGCCGGAAGCACATCAATATGGCCGAGATCCTGAACGAAAAAGGGGAAGTGCTGGCCCGCAGTCAAGGCTTGTTTATAGCGATCGATCCGCACAAAATGTTCGCAAGATTTGTGGACCGTTAACGCTCGTGTGGTGACGGGGCTATGCCCCGTCCAAGCCGAGCGAAGCTCGGCGGGCTGCGGGGATACCGCGAATCGCAAACCGGCTGTAAAATTGGAATGAAGCCCAGGAAGAGGGTAGCCCTATGTCGCAAAACAACGGACACAACACCAGCCTCCGCTTAAAGACCGGCCTCGCCGAAATGCTCAAGGGCGGCGTGATCATGGACGTCACCACCGCGAAGCAGGCGGAGATCGCCGAGCGAGCCGGAGCCGTAGCCGTGATGGCCCTCGAGCGCGTCCCGGCGCAGATTCGCGCCGAAGGTGGAGTAGCCCGCATGGCCTCGCCGAAAATAATTCGCGAAATCATGGGCGCGGTCGACGTTCCCGTCATGGCCAAGTGCCGCATCGGCCATTTCGCCGAAGCGCAAATCTTGCAGGAACTCGGCGTCGATTACATTGACGAGTCCGAAGTGCTAACTCCCGCCGACGAAGCCCATCACGTCGATAAGCACGCCTTCACCGTCCCCTTCGTCTGCGGAGCCCGCAACCTCGGCGAAGCTCTCCGCCGCATAGCCGAAGGCGCGGCCATGATTCGCACCAAGGGCGAAGCCGGCACCGGAGACGTAGTCCACGCCGTCCGCCACATTCGCCAGATCGTGCAGGAGATGAAGATTCTAACCGTCCTGGGCGAAGAAGAACTTTACGCCAAAGCCAAGGAGCATGGTGCGCCCTACGAACTGGTGAGGATGGTGGCGCGAGACGGCAAGCTGCCCGTGCCCAATTTCTCGGCGGGAGGAATCGCGACTCCAGCCGATGCGTCGCTAGTGATGCAACTGGGAGCCGAGGCAGTATTCGTAGGCTCGGGTATCTTCATGAAGAACTCCACCGAATTCGCCGACCCCGTGGAAGCCGAGAAGCGCGCCAAGGCGATCGTGCAGGCAGCGACGCACTACAAAGACCCTAAAGTGTTACTTGAGGTCAGCGAGGATCTGGCAGGCGCCATGAAGGGGCTGGCCGTGTCTACGCTGGATGAGGCGCAGATGCTGCAAACGAGGGGATGGTGACTATACGGTTTCGGATTGATTTGGTCGTGACTCGACGCGGCCCTCAGTGACCCAGAGCTGTCGGCTAGAGGACTGGCCGGTGAAAAAACGCAAACTCGACCTCAAGCGTCCAGTACCTAAGGTAGTCGATAGTCAATCTGAGAAGGCTTGCGGACAGCTCTTGTACAAGCAAGATGGCCTCTATGCAAGGGCAAGTCTTCGGGACAATTTCTTCCAATGGGAGCGCGCCTCTAGGCGCCTCAAAGCAGAATCAGACTGGTTTGAGAAGATCGTTCCACACGCCCCGAGCGTTGGGAGTTTCTACGAATCGATAATAAAAGCTCTCCTTAAGGAACAGCTTCCTGACAGATTCCACCTTGGCCACGGATTCATTTATAGCACTCATCAAGAGAGTGCGAGTAAACAGTTGGATCTGATCGTTTATGAAAACGCTACATCAACGCCATTAGTTAAGGTGGACGATTTTGTTGTTGTTGTCCCTTCCGCTGTGCGTGCCGTCGCGGAGATCAAGAAGACATTAGAATTGAAGGATTTGGATAGCTTAGTGCGCGACACGATGTACTCGAATTTTGGAATCCACCCTCGCTCCACGAGGCAGACGAAACCATTCTTGCCTTTGACGGCGGTTTCATAGCCATGCTTTCCAAGGACGAGGACGTCGGCATCGCGTGAGATGGCCTCCGGGGCCGCGCTGCGCGCCAGAGCAATCTCAGCGTTTCGATCCATCAGGTATTGGTCAAGCGGGGCCATGCTCGGATAAGGTCCTTTGGCGTCCTGTGCTTGCGCTTGCCAGCACCCGCCGAGCACGATAACCACTGCAAAAGCTCCCCATGCGATCGTTTTGACTATCTTTGGGTTCATTGATTCCTCCTGGGAATTAAAACGCTCGTACATACTGGTACGGATGTTAATGGGGCGGAGGCACGTCGGCAAATATCCTCTCTCCGCAATGGCATAACTTGACCCTCGCTCGCCGGTTCTCCGATACTGAATTAGACAGAGTGCCTTACACTACGGCGGGAGAATCAAAGCATGACCGGAATCCAGTTCGTCACCGATGAGAAAGGCCGCCAGACGGCGGTGCTAATCGACCTCAAGAAGCACCGCGCGATTTGGGAGGACTTCTGGGATGGCCTGGTTTCCGAATCGCGCCGCAAGGGAAAAGGCGTTCCCTACGAGCAATATCGGGCCAAATGTTTGAAGGGCCATCGTCAGCGTGGCTAAGTACTCCCTCGAAATCAAGCCTTCTGCCGCGAAGGAACTGGACGCGCTCGACAATGCGTTGTTTGCCCGGATGGACCGCAAAATTCTCGCCCTGGCCGAAGATCCCGCCCTCCCGGGTGCAAAAAGCTCAGAGGCTACAAAGACCAATGGCGCGTCCGCGTGGGCGACTGGCGCGTGGTGTTCATCATCGACGATGACGCTAAGCGCGTCAGCGTTACCCGCGTCGCTCACCGCCGAGAGGTCTACGAGTGGTGACACAGCGGCTGGGGGGATTGGGGGCAGTAGTAAACACGGGTTAATAACCCAACCGTAAACAGGAGCCCTCCGAGCCGTGCTTGAATCCCCTCCAACATCGAACCGGTCGATCGAGTGACGCTCCGCATCCACCGCCAACAAGAATCGCCGCGAGCGGTCGTATAAAATCAGCTCATATCGTATTTGGCGAACGACGAACGACCAACGACGAACCATTGACAACCGTGAAAATCGGCGTACTAGCACTGCAAGGCGATTTCGACGCGCACCGCCGCCGTCTCGAAGAACTCGGCGCGGAAGTTGTCCTGGTCAAAAAGCCGGAGCAACTGAATGACCTCGACGGCCTCATCATCCCCGGAGGCGAGTCGGGAACATTTCTCAAACTGCTCGGCGAAGACGGATTCCGGAAGCTGCGGAATTTCGTGCGAGCGAAGCCGACGTTTGGCACGTGCGCGGGATGCATCCTGCTGGCGGCAGAAGTAGAGAATCCAAAGCAGGCCGGCCTGGGCGCGCTCGACATCACCGTGCGCCGCAATGCTTACGGACGGCAGATCGACAGCTCCATCCGCGAAGGCCGGTTTCTTGACAGTCCCATCGAAATGGTGTTCATCCGCGCTCCGAAGATCGAACGCGTGGGCGAAGGCGTCGAAGTGATCGCGACGGAAGGCAAGGACGAAGCCCCGGTGCTGGTGCGCAAGGGCAAGACGCTGGCCGCAACGTTCCACCCGGAGTTAAGCGACGACCGGCGCATTCACCAATACTTTCTGGAATTGGTGGCAAAGCTGTGAAATTCTGATCACGTCTGCATGGAACCTGCTCCCGAAATAGAAGTTAGCCGCGTGTCGTTTGCCTCGTACGCGCGCCTGCTCGGCGGCAACCGGAATTTTCGCCGCTTGTGGAGCGCACAGGTCGTCAGCGAACTCGGCGACTGGTTTTACACGCTCGCCATCTACAACCTGCTGCTGCAACTCACCGGACGCGCCGGATCGGTGGCGCTGGCGCTGGTGCTGCAAGTTCTGCCGCAAACCGTGATCGGGCCGACGGCGGGCGTGGTGAACGATCGGCTGCGGCGCAAGCGCGTAATGATCGCCTCAGATATTGGACGCACGTTGATCGTCCTCTGCATGCTGCTGATTCGCTCGAGAGAAATGGTGTGGCTGGTCTATCCGCTGCTGATGGCGGAAACCTTGCTCGCCGCTTTTTTTGAACCGGCGCGCAACGCCGTGATTCCGAACATTGTGGAGCGGGAAGACGTGGTGCTGGCGAACACGCTCTCCTCGTCCACCTGGAGCGTCAATCTCATGATAGGCGCAACCCTGGGGGGCGTGGTCGCGGCGCTGCTGGGCCGCGATGCCGTCTTCCTGCTGAATGCACTGTCGTTTGTAGTTTCAGCCGCGTTGATCTGGGGGATGCGTTTCGCCGAACCCCATGCCGAAGGTGCGCGCCGGTTCGAGGCGCAAGAGTTGGTGGATTTTTCGCCGATCCTCGCGGGAATCCGCTACGTGCGGGCGCATGTTCGTTTGCGCTCGACGATTTTTGTAAAGTTCGGACTCCTGATCATCGGGCCGGGCTGGGTGCTCTTCACGGTGATGGGGCAAAAGGAATTCGCTGTCCGCTGGCACGGCATGGCGCCCGAACGCGGCGCATTCCTCGGGATGAGTCTGCTGCTCGGCGCCCGCGGACTAGGCGCGCTGCTCGGGCCACTTTTGGCCGCCCCATGGGCGGGGCACTGGAAGCATCGCCTGGAAGTCGCGATCTTTTGGGGATACCTCGCAGCGGCCGCCGGCTACACGCTGCTGGGTGTGTCAGGGCATCTCTGGCAGGCCTGTTTGTGCGTAATGCTGGCGCACTCTGGAGGTTCGATCGTGTGGGTGTTCTCGACCACTCTGTTGCATCTGCAAAGCGACGACAAGTTTCGCGGGCGCGTCTTCGCCGCCGACCTCGGCCTCTGCATGTTCACCATCGCGGCGGGGGCGTATCTTGCCGGACGCTTCGTGGATTGGGGTTTCGCCGCGCGAAACGTAGCCAGCGTCGCGGGCATTTTAATGCTGATTCCGGCGGCGCTGTGGGGCTTATCGATCAGGCGCTCGGAAAATCAGGCGATCGGGTGATCGGGGCCATCGTGTGATCCAAAGTCTACGGGGTTCCAGATGGCCCGATCACCCGATTCAGACAAGCCGGTCAATCTTCGCGGCCAGGATGAAATCCGACTCGGTCAGCCCATCCACCGCGTGCGTCCAGGTCGTGATCTCAACCTTGCCCCAGCCCAGCAAAATGTCGGGATGATGGCCCTGCTCCTCGGCCAATTCGCCAACTCGATTCACGAAAGCCAGGGCGGACCGGAAATCGGGGAACTTGTAGGTGCGGACGAGGTGATGTTCCTCGACGATGTTCCACTGGCCAGGTTCGTCCAACTGCCGATGAATTTCCGTAAGTTTGTTTCCCTTCAGCGGCGGTATACCGCCGCGGCAGGGGACGCATTTTCGGTCTGCAAGCATAGGCCTCCTCGTGCTGTCTTAGATGCTGGCCAGGTTCTAACGTTCCGCGGGAAAGTTCAGACGAAGTCCCACACGGTAGAGGATGGGCGGGCCAATATTGACGATGGGTGTGCGCGCGACCTGGTAACGCTGGTCGAGCAGATTCTCAGCAGCGGCAAATGCTTCGAGGTGCCGTGTGAGGGCGCGACCAACTTGCAGGTCCATGGTGTAGAAGCGATCCAG
>JBEKWX010000006.1:0-30852 GCA_049512675.1 Terriglobales bacterium
ACATCTAGACGCGCGTCTGGATCGGCGAGAACGGCCCGCGCCACCACGCGGTCCGCCCCTTCAGCCAGCGGACTCAGCACGCGAAACGAAATCGCAGTCGTTCCCGTCCGCCGGACGCGCTCGATCTTCCGCCTCGACTCCACCGGAAACAGGTTCTCGACTTCGGCGTCGATGGCCTTCTTGACCAGCGCCTGCAGCGCCGCTGGATCGTCCAGCTTCCGATGGCCTGTGACGCCAATGCGGATTCGGTACGGAATTGATTCGAAATCAGGCATCTGTACCCTCATGAGCTACATTCTTTACCACAGCGATCATGGTGCTGGCGACCAAAACCGAGCTATCCACTCGAAGAGTTGATTAACTTCACGAGTGGCGAGCCATAGGCCCTGCCGAAGCCTGCCACTGCGAGGTGACTGAGATCACAGCGGCCGAACCCATGTCCAATCAATAATCGCGTGCAAAGAGGGCCGCCCTTTGCTGTTTGGCGGTTCTACTTCTGGTGCGCAGGTCCGGAAGAAGGCATGCACGACGTCTTTATTAGCTACGCGAATGAGAATCTCAATATAGCTAAGGCCATTTGCGCGAGGCTGGAGCAAGAGAAGATCCGCTGCTGGTACGCAAAGAGAGACGTGCCGGGCGGCGCCGACTATCCACAGCAAATCATGGACGCGATCGCCGGGAGCCGCATTCTGGTACTGGTATTGTCGGCTCATTCCAATAGCTCCGTTCATGTCGAGAAGGAAGTGGAGCGTGCGCTTAGCAGGGGCATAGCCATTCTCCCCATGCGAATTGACCAGTCGGAACTTTCAGGCGGACTGGAGTATCTGCTCTCAGGGACGCACTGGCTCGATGCGATCACGCCACCCCTGGAGGCTCATCTCAAAGAACTGAAGCAGGCTGTGGTCGCGCTGCTGAAGCCGAGGAAGGATCCCGAGCTAGTACCACCGCCACCGGAGCCGCATTCCTTTTCTTCGACGCAATTGTCCCTGCCGCGAAGCCGTTTGCCTCGATGGGCGGTGGCCCTGCTTTCCGTGCTCGTTGCCATCGGCGGTTTTGCAGGTTACGGCTGGTACCGTCGCTCCGCACACTCCCTCTGCTCTATATCAAATTCCTGCGATACTAAGGCGATTCCACACGACAGACGATGGGACGCCTTCATGGGAGCCATCCCATGGGAACGGTGGGTGATCTACGACCCCACGGAATACGATCCTTATCGCGATCAGTTTCCGTCCGAAATGAGCATGCGCGAAGATCTGCAGGCGTTGCAGAGCAAGGGCTTTAAGGGTTTGGTCACGATGTCATCCCGTGGCGCGTTGAAGAACATCGCCAGGATAGCCCACGAGACCGGATTCCAGATGGTTATCGTCGGAGTGTGGGACCTACGCAACGCTGACGAAATCGCTGCCGCTCTCGGTATTAGTGAATATGCTGACGCATACTGTATCGGCCACCGCGGCCTAACCAAGCGATATACGTTCGGGGAACTCCAGAAGACGGTAGCGCGTTTCCAGGAGGCAACCGGACGCCCCGTGGCTGTCTCCGAAATTCTTGGAGAATACGAGTCCAACCAGCAATTGGTTGCACTCGGCGATTTTTTGTTCCCTGACGTTCATCCGCAGTGGCACGAGGGGGAAACGCCTGAAGCAGCGTGGGCGGAGACAGTCGCGGCAGCGAGGAAAACCGCACAACTGACGTCCGCTTTTCCGGATCGCGAAATCCTGCTTAAAATGGTTTCCTTTCCTTCCGCCGGCGCTCCCGGTTTAACGCCGGATGCACAGGCGCGGTTTTACCACTACGCAGTTGAGACCGCGCGCGACAATAAAGACGTTCCTGCTCGCGTTGCGTTCTCCTTCATGGGTGCGTTCGATACCCCTTGGAAAACCACGAATTACGGCTGGACTCTGCCCGAACAAAGTACGGGGCTGTTTACGGCGAAGCGGGAACCGAAGCCTGCCGTCTTGAACGTACACTGGACCGTAACCCGATGAGCCACGCCCGGGAGCGACGCTCCCCAGCCTTGGTAGTGTCGACACTGGCAGTTTGGGTCGCCGTTACTCTCTGGAGCCTAGCCCATTTTCGCAGCGTAATCCCGGCGACAGTTCCCGTCCCGGTGGCGGCGGTGTTAGCTTTTCTGTATCTTCCGTGGTCAGCCACCTGGCTCTGGACCATCCACAACTTCGTCAATCAGGGTATTAGCGCACTCCTTGCCAAGCCTACGGAACGGCCGCTCCAAAGAAGTTCTAGCGCGGTCGCAGTGCTTTATACCACGTGCGACGACTTCGATTCCGATGCTTGCCTGTCCGCGCTTCGGCAAGACCATCCCAACCTGCGAGTCATCGTTTGTGATGATAGCCACTTGCAGTCGTCCCGAGACGCTATCGACACGTGGGTCAAAACCGAAGCTCCGGAAGTCACTGTTGTCCGCCGCGCAGACCGGAGAGGATTCAAGGCCGGTAACCTGAACCATGCCATGACCACCGCGACAAGCGAGGAGTTCGTTGTTCTTTGCGATGCTGACGAGGTGCTGCCGCGGGATTTCGTAACCCGCGTCTTGAGTGAACTCGAATCGCAATCGCTAGCCTTTGTGCAATGCCGCCACACCGCACGCCTGCCTGCGCAAACTTGGTTGGAGCAGGCACTCGGCCCGGCAATCGACGTGTTCTACCGCTTTACGCTGCCGCTGCGAAACCGCTTCGGCTTCGCAGCCTGTTTCGGTCACGGCATGATGCTTCGCCGCAGCGCCTGGGAGGCCGTTGGAGGATTCCCCGAAATTGCCTGCGAAGACTTGGGGTTTGCCATGCGGGCCGCGGCAGCGGGTTTGCCCGGCCAGTACGTCAGCGAGCCTGCCGCCTTTGAGCGTTTTCCTTCAACATATGCGGGCCTGGCCTCCAAGTACCGCCGCATCGTCGCTGGGACCGTGGAGTGCTTTCGTTCTTGCGGGCCGGTGTTTCTTGGATCCCATCATGTGTCTTTGGTCGAGAAGCTCGACTTTTTGATGACCTTCTCTACTTGTTATCTGCCTTTGGCGGTCGCCATCAACACCTCTGGCGCATTGGCTCTTGCGTGGATGCAAGCCCGGTTTGCTCAGGCCCAACCGTTGGGCTGGCTTCTGGCGTTTTACCTGATCGGACCACTCACCCCGGTGGTGCCTCTGCTTTGCCAGTTCCCCGCCGATGCCCGGCGCACGGGCCGGTTCGCCTTGGTTGGCTCCATTGCTTATGCCAGCCTAGTTCCTCGGCTAGCCTTCGCAAGCCTGCTCCAGACAGTTCGTCCCAAACCCGTGCGATTTGTCCCTACTGGTGCTGTTAGCCAAGTACCCCAGAAGCTGAGAGACCACATGTGGACCTGGCTAGCCGGAATTACTGTTATAGCTCTTGCTGCGATGCTGAAGTCGAGCGTTTTAGTTCCCACCATTACCGCCGGGTTGATGTTCCTGGTCGGGCCGCTTCTGAGCCTGGTGGATCGCACCGGCATACCGGGATGGGCAGCCCGCCATTCCGCCCTGGTCCCCTACTGTGCGCTGGCGATTCTGTGGTGGAAGTTTCCTTAGTGATAGGAAATGAGCTAGAAACGAGAAACTGGCATGACATTCCGATACAACCTCTTCAGAGTGATGAGCACAACCAGGTATCCATAGCCGAACCCGCCATGCCCACACTTCGCCGCACCATTCGCCTCTTCGTCAGCTCGACATTCTCCGGCATGAAGGCCGAGCGCGACGTTTCCCACGCTGCGCCAAGCTCTGTGAAGAGAACGGCGCACGCTTCCAGGCCATTGACCTGCGCTGGGGTGTGCGCGACGAGGCGGCACTCGACCAGCAGACCATGGAGATCTGCCTGCGCGAGATTGAGCGCTGCCAGCAGACCGGCATCAAGCCGAACTTCATCGTTCTGCTCGGAGACCGTTACGGTTGGCGGCCGCTGCCAGCACGGATCGAGGCGCAGGAATTCGATAGTGTTTGCAGTCGCGTTGCAGACGCCGCCGAGCGGCAACTGATGAACTTTCCCGGCACAGCAGAAACGTCCCGGTACTCGGCCGGCTCGGGGAATTTTCGGTGGCATGCACTGGCATGCACTGGCATTGAACCATGCCGTGCACTGTGATATATGATGCTGGTGGTTGATTTCCCTCGCCTGCCCAGACCCTAGCCCCATAAGGCCAGCCAGTCGAGTCGAGGAGAAGTTCTATGTTCATGCCTATTGGTTTCATCCGGCCCCTCAAGAAGGAGAACGAAGCGCTCCGAAAGCAGATTGGAGAGCTTCGGAAGGAAATTGAATCCCTCAAGGGCAAGCCCCTCAAGAAAGAGAACGAAGCGCTCCAAAAGGAGATTGAAGATCTCCGTGTGGAATTCACGGAGCTAGCGGCTCTCAAGCTAGCGGCTCTCAAGCCAGAGGCCTTCGAACTCGAGAAGATTCTCGCCAATTTCAAGGAAGTCAAACCTGAGAAAATTCTTTTCGAGGACACCAAACCAGCAGAAGCCCGGTCATTTCGCTCCAGTGGCAACAGCGATGCCGCCATGTTGAGTGGTCGCTAATGGCCTGTCGCGTTGAAAGCGTTACTGCAATCGCCACACGAAAAGCACGCGTTGCGCATGGCCACTTTCGGCCTTTTGCGAGGGCCCGCTAACGAATTCACTGCGACAGGCCACTAGCGGGCATGCACTGCATTGAACTTGCCGTGCAATGTGATATACGATGTAGCTGGTTGATTTTTCCTCGCCTGCCCCAGACCCTGACCGCATGAGGCCAGTCGAGTTGAGGAGAAGTCTATGTTCATGCATTGGTTTCGTTGGTTTCGTCGGACCCCTCAAAAAAGAGAGGTCGGGATAGAGGAGATTGGGAGATACCTCCGCCAGCAAGAGCAAGATGCCGCCGTCGCAATTCTTATATCAAAGGGCATCAAACCAAAGGACATCAAACCAGCAGAAGCCCTGTCATTTCGCTCCAGCGGCAACAGTGATGCCGCCATGCTAGCGGATCCGACGCCGAACTTAAGGAAGTTTGGACGCTAGGTAGAAGCGTGGGACCAGGTAGCATCAATTGAGCGAGGAGCATAATGCTTGCAGAGCGCTGGCACGCCAACGCTCTGCTTGCCCAGTCCGTGCTCCAGCTGTTCACACATCGCGGTCCATATTTCCTGCGCTTCAATAGATGCACGTTTCAGTGCGTTCCGAATGGGACCCGCCAAGGCCCACCTAATGTTGAAACATGGGGCATAAAGGCAGTGGTTCGTCATCAAGGTGATCAACTGTCCCAAGTAAAGTTCACTCGGCTCATCAGCAACAAAGGCTAGAGCCAATCGGACGAGCAAAACTCGGCCCGTCAGCACATCCAGTTCGGTTCTCGCGGGGACCCATGCCAGCTCAAGATTGTGTCGCGACTGCTCACGCTGACCGTTCAGCAAATGAGCAATAGCAAGGTTGAGTTGCCGGTGAGCTAGTCGATACCCATTGACTGCAATCGGAGACTGTTCAAGGGCCATTGCCTTCTTAAACTCGAGAATAGCCTGAGCGTACTGAAGTGCCATCAGAGAATTCACCCCGAGGTTATTGATACACGGAGCAAGGCGAGGACTCCCCTCGCCATGGCAAACCGTGTTGATGTCAAGAGCCTCCTCGATCATTCTGCGCGCGTTCGCCACCTCGCCCCTGTCTTCTAGAATTCTCGCGAGATTAGTGAGCAACGATGCGCGTGCGGGATGAATCCTCGTATCCCAATTCGCTGCAACAGTCAGCGCTCTCTGGAGTAGCGCCTCCGCCTCCGCCTCCTCGCCTGCGTTTCTGAGTGCCTCAGCCAGCGTGGAGACATCCTGGCACGACGTAATGTGCTCCTTCCCCAGCAGCGTTTGGTCGATGTGCACCGCTCGGCGGAACAATGAGACAGCATCGGCGAGCCGACAGAGGTCTTGATAAACCAAGCCAAGATTTACGCAGCGAAGCGCTGTTGCAAGTCCAACTGGACCACTGATGATTTCGGACAGACGTAGCGCTTCTTCGGCCAGAGGCAGAGCCTCTTTGGGGCGGCACGTCTCGCGGTAGAGGCAACCAAGATTGGTTATTACATCTAACCTGGCTTCGTCGGGTGCAGTTCTTGCCAGTGCGCGTGCAACGGTGAGGTGTTCTTCAGCTGCGGCGTAGTCGCCAAGGCTCAAACACACGGATGCCACTATATTGCGACAAGAGACTTCGGAAACAGGAGGACCACCCGATCCGGTGTGGACTGCTCTCAGCGTTGCGATTCCCAAACTCAGGGCGGGCACATAGCAACCGGCTTGAGAGAGGGCAGAGGAGCACTTTATGGCAGTCATTTGTGCTGCGGGAAATCCACGCGATAACCAGTGCTCCGCCGAGTGACGCAGACATTCAAGCTCCCACTGTGGAAACCCTGTCAAAGCGGCAGCGTCGCTCTCTGAGGCGCGCACAGCAAGTTGACGGCTTACGTTAAGAACCAAGACCGGCCAAGGGCATTTCTCCCGCTGGAGTAACTCCTGGAGCAACCGGTGCATTCTGACTAGTCTGGGGCTTCGATTCAATTCGTGATCTGCGATTTTCGTTACTTGGAGTAGGCGTAAGCTCAGCAATCGGCGCAGGAGATTCCTCCACGGGTCGGGGTAACCGGGATCGGCATCCTTTCCTATTTCGGGGGACCTCTCCGCCACCAGCGCACGAATCCACGCGAGGGCGATGTGGTCAGCAGGGAGCAGCGCGGCATAGCTCAGGGCGAGTTTCTCGGGCTCGGCCAGACGTTCGAGGGTCGGCCCGAGCGTGGCGGCCAGGCGCTTTTCCCCATGCAACAAGCCTTCGCTTGTCTGTAACGCGGCAGTATCCACCGCCCCCAGTCCTTCTTTCTTGAGCCGCTCCAAAAAGCCAGCACAGCTCACATCGCCAGCAAACTGTCCCAGGTAGACTGCAGCCGCCTCCACCGCGAGCGTGAAGGCTCCCAGTAGGCGCACTATCTCCAGCGCCGCCTCGCGTTCAACGTCGCTGCCGAAGCGCCCCTCGAGTTGGTAGCTTTCGATCAGTTCAAGGGCGTCCGACTCGGGCAGTTCGTCCACGGGCAGGAAAGCGCGGTCTTTATGCGCGCCATAGAGGTCGGTCTCGCCCAGTTGCGTCGTAGCCAACACCTGCAGCCAGTCCTCAGCGGGCAGGCGCTTGGCCTGAACGGGTTCGAGAAGTCGGGCTTTGTCCACGTTGTCCAGCAGCAGCAGGCAGCGGTGCGGTTCATGGGTCTCGGCCAGACGGTGCAGTTCGGCCAGCACGCGTTGGAACTGCCTATCGGTGTCCTTTTTCTCGGTTTCATTGAACTCGATGCGCAGCGGTGCGGCCAGTTCGGCGAGGGTAGCGCAGAGGTCCTCTTTGCCCTCACACCGAACCTGCCATCGCCCGCCGCCGTATTCGTGGGCGAAGGCGTGGGCGTATTCAATGGCGAGGGCGGTCTTGCCCACGCCGCCCATACCATGGATAGCAGTGAGCACGCCTACTTTGCCGAGGGCCACGGTCTCGCGCAGTCGGCGCAATTCCACCGTGCGGCCGATGAAGTGGGGATTATGTGCGTCCACGTTGCCGAGGCTGTGCTCGGCGCGTTCGCCGCGACTGATCCGTTCCTTGAGCCCCAAATTGAGCTGGCGCATTCTCTCCTGCACGGTGGCATCGTGCAGGGCTTCCTCGCCGGCGTAAAACCACGGCCGGAAATCGAAATTCTGCCGGCGACGCAGTTCGGTCACCCAGGTGGCGCAGCGTTGCTCGAAGTCCTTGTCGCTCCAGCCCGGTACCTCAACGAAGTAAATCGGCGCAATGCCATCCCCGAAGTACTCCTGCCCGATTTCGTGTTTGAGGTACTCGTTAAATTCCCACTCGCAGTACTCGCTTTCGAGGTAGGAGGGGGAAAGGCAGGCGAGAAGCAGACGCGATTCGCGCAACCCTTGCAGGATGCGGTGCCGCCAGTCCTCCATGCCATGGATGCCAGTTACATCAAAGAATGATTGCAGCGGTCTTCCGGCAAAGGCGCCAAAGTCCGCCTTGATGCGCTTGACGAGTTCCGTAACCCGTCCTTGTTCGTTGTCGCGCCGCGAGTAGCTGACGAATAGATCGTAGGACATCGAGCCTCCGCGATCTAGTGCAGACTCTGACTGCCTGGGACCCGAAACTGCCGCTGCAGCATGTGGGAAATGAACCGTAAACAGAATAGCGCATCAAGCCGCATGAAGGAATCTGCAACATCATCTAGGGCCTTCCCATACGAACGGACCGCTGGCAGTATGTATCCGCCCCTCGGTCCGATACACACAGTGACGCGCTCCACTTCTGTAAAGGAATATCCTTCCTTGCTCTCACCTTTGTCGGGTAGTGGTTTCGTGATACCTCGCCGTGTTCGCAGTTCGTTTTGGAGAACTTGTTTCGCAGCTTTCTGCTTGTCATTCATCATACGTTCCCTCGCCCCACTCAGGCCGGGATTATAAACCGACGAATCGCTTGTATGTTGAACGGTCAAGGGCTGGTTTCTAAGGATTTGCGATGGATGTGGATTTAGGCACAAAATAACGCGAGAGGTCTATCTGTATGATTGGCGATATTCCGATAGTAACTTTCGACACCAGTGCTCACAATCGGCTTCTTCGTGACCCACGCTCCGAGTCGGTATTGGCTGAGATGAAGTCTATGTGGTTTCGTTTCTCAGGACTCAGCGTTGAAGAGTTGTTTGCCCATCCTGACCCCGGCGAGCGCGATGCGCTTTTCGATAGCTGCCGCAGAATACAGAGCGGGCCGAGCGAATGTTTCCTTCCCAGCAACCTTTTGACGGAGCAATTAATCTTGGCTCATTTCAACGATCCTACGGATTTCAACTGGAAAACTATCGATGTTAGGTGGCCGGATTGTGCCAGGGCACTTCGCAACTCAGAGTTCTTCGCTGACGATCCGGTGTCAAAGGAGCAGCGCGAATTCCAACGGGAGCGAAGGCAGTCAGACAAGCAGCGGTTTGTCTCGCTCCGCCCGACTCTCCGACCCATATTCGAGGCACATGGCGAAGTGCCGCCAACTACCTTTCGGGAAGCCATTTCTCGACTAGATAACGTGGGTAACAGCGCGATGTGGTTCAAGGCGCAGTTTTACTACGATCTTGTCACAACGATGGACTCCACCGAAGCAACGGTCAAGGAGTTCGCGGCTTCATGTCCTCCGTTCCTCTCCTTGATCTATGCAGTGTTCGCCGTACCGTGGTATAACAACGCGGTTCGAGACCCTGACACTGGAGAAAAGGTGATCGCAGGTAGTAACGACTTGTATATGAGCGTGTACTTGCCATACGTTGACATATTTGTCACAGACGATGCGGGACAAGAGACGGCGTTGCATGAGGTTGCGCACCTTGCGAAGCTGGAAACGAAGATTCTGCTGTATGACGCTTTCTGCGCTGCCATTACTGTTTCTGTTTGAGACCAGGAGAAAAAGGCGGATGGCCCACTCTGAGCGTTAGGCATCGGCATCTGGCAGACAGACAAATTTCCGATTCACCGCGCCACCCAGGACCTTTGCGCAGCGAAGTCTCAGTTTGCCTTCAGGCCACTCGACGAGCACTGCATAGCCAACACGCATCAGACTGGTGTTGTGCTGAAGCCAGTCGATGTCGTCTTGGTAATCCGCCAACGTCGCGGGCCGCGTCTTGCCGGAAACGCTGAGCTTCCACTCCATCACCGCGAAAGGTCGATCAGGCTGACCGGCGACTCTCCAGAAACCATCTCCGCGGCGATTCCAGATCACGAGGTCTCGCTGGGCGCGATCTTTTCCCGTCCGACGCGCTCGCCGATGGGGCCACTCTTGGGGAACGCGACCCTCGATGTCGAGCTGACCAACGTCAATGGACTGATCAATCAAGAGACGAACAAGGTGCCCAAACGCAAACAGACTGACGATCTCGTGCTCGCGTTTGTACCAAGGAGCAGATTTCAACTCCCGGTATAAGGAGCCTAAGCCCTCGCGCAGGATTACGTCGAGTTTGCCAACTGGATTGTCTACATCGCAAATGTTCATATAGGGGCCAGGTGGGCCACTTCAAGCGGGAAGTATAACGCGGGTTTGTCTTCGAACATTGACCGAAATAACTGGGGTGCGGCACTCACCTCCCAGAGTTTAGGAAAGGCAAGCAACTTCATCGGATAAGTCATCGAGCATTCGGTTCGAAAACAGTTTGGCGTTCCACTTCTTCCCAATACCAAGTCGCTCGCAACGATCGACCATAGCTTTGTCCGCGACGACGAAATGTGCAACAGGAATCGCAGTGGCGAGATGTTGAATGTCCTGGCCATCGCCGCTTTTGATTCGGAAATCCTTCACGAGAAGATCAGCCGAAAGGCGGCACGATATGTCCTGGATCGGAAGCTCCCAATAATATGGCGACCTCATAAAGGAATAAAGGGCAGGAATCTCCAAAGGGAGACCAGAGCTAGGTCCTCCCATCTTCTGCCACGCATCCATACGCTCCACAAAACCTACGACGCCCATGTATTTCCAGAAATCGAACTGACCAAGGCGCACGAGCCCCATGTATTCGCCCACCATCTTGATCATCACATCGGACTCGCCTATACGTTCGAGATTCAACTGCTGCTCAAAGGTCTGATCCTTAGCCGTATAGCCTTGCCGCAGCTCCTCAATTGATTCCTGCGTCTCCAGCTTGTCCCGCGCTGCTTTGTCGATCCATTCAGCCGGTTTGGGCATCTCGCATTCGACGATGTAGCGGTTTCGCTTTGCCTCGCGAATGGCCTCCAGGGGATTTTTGTAGAAGTGGATATTCGCCGGGATGTGCATTGCGTCCACCGCAGCGATGTAGGCCCTCATGCCTATCAAAATCTGCTGATCCTTGACGCCTGCGTACGGTATGCAATGCGCGCCACACGAGAGATCGCTCACGATGCGGCGGATGTCCGCTTCAAGTCGCTTGGCTTCGTATTCGTTGTCCTGGTCCCATTCGGGGCAGACGAGCCTCTCGTCGCGCACGGCCTGACGGACGACGGATCTGAGCCTTGTAAGCCGCTTGGCCCGCACCGGCTCGATATTTTCGCCTTTCTCTAGCTTTGCGAAATCGACCAGAACCGAGGTGTCGAGCCAAAGCATCGGTGTTGTGCTTTTTTCGATCGTGACGACGACCGATTTTTCACAACGTGATGTGTGGAATTGCCGCAACTCTTGCAGGTTCATAGGTCACGTTTTTGCTGCCAGACTTCTTACCTGCAATGGTACGACGCCTCAGTTCTAGGCTGCTTAGAACGTGCGGCGCGCGACAATCCATCGGATTTGTCGAATCTCCGCTTCCCGCAAGCCTTTCCGCGCCGACTCCCGGAATGAGGCGCGTTTTGAGAGCGAAAATGTTACGTACTGGTTAACTCCACACTAGCGGCAGGCCGTCGAGATGCTGGACAGCGGAGGCGCCAAATCGCCGCGCAGGCCAACGACGTGGAACCGCTGGCACGAGATCGCCGAGCCTGCCCCACTGCGGCGTCAACGGATGGTCTTCGCCAGATTCAGCCTCCCGAAAAAGCTCTTGGATCGTGACGGCCACGCACATGCCTGGTTGGTTCGCATTGAGTCAACGTGTTACGGAGTACAACGCAGGCAGACCGCCTGGCAGCCGTAGCCGGGCGAGTCAACAGAGCCTCAGATGAGCACGAATGATTCCGGCGTTGAGCCGATTGAGCGGCGTCCATTAAGTGGACGCGGCGCCTTCCAGCCGAACAGGCGGCATCGACAACAGCGGTCCAAACTTCTTGGCAAGAGAAAGAACGAAAGAACGCCCACGTCATTGATGATGGTCTTGGCGTGATCGGTTGGGAGCGCTCATTGCGGTTTCTTCCCCGGCGTTTTGTCCTCCGGAAACACGTAGTTATCCCCAGGCTGCGGGCAATCGTACTCCGGCGCCTCGAAGATGACTTCGATCTTGGCCACGTGATCGTCGGTTGATTTGCCCAGCACTTCCTTCTGTAGCGTGCAAGCGACTTCCAGTATTTTGATCAATTCGCCCGGCTTGACCGCCAACTCCTGAACCGTGTCGTAGCCAGTGATTTTTTCCACGCCGTCAACTATTTCCTTCCGCGGGATCTGGACCATCTTCACCGTCTCGAGGGCATTAAAACCCTGGAGCGCCTTCGCTTGCATCTTCTGGGCGATCGCGAGCGTTGCCTTGTTGAACTCGATGCGCTGCCGGATCGTCTCGCGCTGCGCTATTTCGTCTTGGTAGCTATCAAAATCTTCAGCTCGACGCTTCCAGTTATGTACCTGGGCCCAGCGATGCAGAAGTTGGCGGCTTTTTGTCAACTTTTGTACTACTTTCTGTACACTCCTCTCCATGCCCATTTGCCGGTACTGAACGAAGGCATCGAAGGCCTTAGAGGACTCCGAGGGCAACCTGTCCCAAGTGTTGCGATCCGTTTCGTTTGAGGGGGTTACAACGATGGACGATGCGCTTTTCACGAGCTCGGCCTCCGCCGGCGGAAGCATTCCGCTCCCGTATTTAGAGGTCTAACACGGGGAGTTGTCAGGTTGCACTATGAATCGCCAAAAAGGGGAGTTACTAGGGGTGCTACGGGGGCCTTAAGGAGTGGTTCGGTTGCCGCCGCAGAGCATTCCGTAGCTTGTAACTGAACTTTCGCCTAAGAAAACAACTGCTGAGTTGTCACGCGCGGTCAACTTCACCCAGAAATCCATCCGAACGAAGCAGTGGCCGCGCTTGGTTCGGTAGGCCACGGTGGCGTCTTGGATTGACGCCGGAAGCCGCTGCGGGTAATCTGTCTACAGCATCAGGACAGCGCGAAAGCGCGACCAACCGACTTGGAGAGCACGGTGGTAAGGGCTTCGGCCCGATGCGGCAGAAATGCAAAGTTCTCCACGACGAAGCCGCCTGATGTAGGCGGCATTTCTTTTTTCGGTCACCTGATGCCCATTTGACTCAAAGGAGCCGTGGGCATGAACAGAACTTCGCTGGCAGCGACAGGTAAGACCCGTCGGACATCAGCGGCTCGAGAAAAGCTCCTCAAAGACCTACAGGCAATCCCGGACGGGACAGTTCTATCCGTTTGGCCAGTCCATAGTGATTGGAATTGCTGGTGCAAACCGCAGGTGACTTGGATAGCCAGCAATACGGGGCAGCCGTTTATCTACGTGCTGCACAAGCGGCTGGATAGAGGAGAATTCGATTCCTGATGAAAGCTTGCGAAGATTGCGGCGATGAAGTGAAGCGGCGGATCCGCTGCCAGAATTGCGGCTTGCTGATTTGCCCGTGGTGCTATCACCATGTTCACGCTGCCTGTGGGCATCAAGGTAATCGCGATGGATCGGCAGCGTGTCGATCTGAATGGCGTGCCTCCGCCCCAGGGCGAGATCCACGTCTTCCGCGGCCTAAATTGCGCGCTCGTCGTGTTCCGCAACTATCCACTGCTGTCGTTTGGCAACCGGATCCCGGATGTTGTTGCGCAGGGATGAACCCAAGAACGTCCACTTAGTGGACACGCCGCCTAGGCACCTCCTAGGCGACCGGGATGACTGGATTCCCATTTGCTTTGCTGCTCCTTAATTGGCGCTCGCATGCTCTGCCCCCAGACTAAAAACACCACCCAGGCCCATAGAATGAAGAAAGAATTTCATTGGGACTCCTCTCATGAATGGCTCCCATGTAAAATAACTGCCTTGGAATCAATACCCTGGAGGTGCCCGTGTCCACTTAGTGGACACCGACCACGCGACCGGGATCCCCGCGCCAGACGGTACTTCGCAGGATCGTAGCGGACAGCGTTCGCCATCGGCACGCCGAGGCTGGCGCCTTGTGCGAAGTGTCACTGTCCATCAGGACCAAGCTCTTTTGCAGCGCAACAGGCTCCGGATAATCTGGAGGCGCAAGTCCACTGCATTCGCGCGTGACGATTCATTTGCGTTCCGACGATTACAATGTTGTTATTCGGAAACTGCTGGCCGATCACCAGCGGTGAGGCGGGGCTCCTTCCAGCCCCGCCCTCCGAGTCACGGAAGGGTGGATCGTGCCGACAATCGCTTCTGCAATCAAGCAAGTAACTCAAGAAGCAAAGTGTTCGAACTGTGGAACAGTGTGCCAACTGCCGGTCGAGCAGTGGACGAATAGCCTTGAAATCCAGCAGTTCCGGCTTCCGAATTTGCGCTGCAGTCATTGTGGGCATCCGTGGAATGACCTGCCGGGCCCTTACGCGGATCTGCTCCGGGATGCTTATTGGGCACCACAGAACTACTGGTCCACGGCAGGACCGGCTGAGAAGCGAAACTTAGTGCGTGGGATCAGCGTTGAGGATCAGGAGGAATTGACCGGGTATCTCGATGATCTGCAGGCTGCGCTCATGCTCCGCTATGCTCAGGCTTTAGACAAGACCAGTGGCTCCGCATTTCGAGCTATTTCCAGCGCCGCCGACGAGGAGAAGTTTCGAACCCTTGATGAGCACATGAGACTCTGGACTGCGGAGTTGCTGGCCAGGCAACGCACACTGATCAGCGAGCTCGAAAAGGTGTGGCACAGTTACAGCATTCCCTCGCCCGACCGCGAATGGGTTCCGAAAGCGGCTGACATTATTTGGAAGCCGATCGAGAACGCCTCGATCCGGTGGGTGATTGAGGCGTTGGGTGTATCTGCAGACGCAACAATTTGGTTGGCACCGAGCTGGTTGTACGCAGGGGAACTGCAGGCCGCACGCATTCTCAACATTATTGATGAATGGGAAGCCACACAGAACGTGCTGCTCTTGTTATGCGACCTGGTGCAAAGGAAATTGAGCCTGCAGCGCGAAGAAGTGCTCGACGACGTCCGAAGGAAACTCAGGCTTCGATCACGGCTACCGATCGAATCCCCACAGCCAAGGGCTCAACGACGCCCGAAGGAAACTCAGGCTTCGATCACGGCTACCGATCGAATCCCCAAACAGCCACATCATGGCGCTGGCTCGATGCCCGAGAAACTCGCGAAGAAACTTGACCTTTCCCAGCGATTAGATCAGGTAAATCTGACGGATCGGCAGCGGGAATGTCTCTCCCTGCGGCTTGAATATGGGCTCAGTGTGAGTGCAATCGCCAAGAAACTCGGCCGGACCCGAAAGACCATTGACGAACATATACACGCCGCAACGGCGAGGTTTGAACAAGAGACAGAGAAGCAGAGACGCGACAGGGATCGCGCAAAACGAACCCCTGAAGACAGCGAAGCAGAGACGCGACAGGGACCGCGCAAAACGAACCCCTGAGTGAACGCCCGGCGATACCCCGCACGTACCCCGCACCTCTTACCCCGCAAGACCTCCACCGGAGATTTATTTTCCCTTTGTTTTTAATGCGTTGCTACCCCACAACCCCGCACGCGGGGACTAAGGGTGAGAGGCAACAACATTTTGAACCGGCAGCAAAGGCTACGCGCACGTGTTGCCCAACTACAGATCCGGCGACGGAAATTGGCGCGCGAGGCAGGAATCGACCAAGTTCGGCTGGATACCTGGCTGCTTGGGTTGATCACTCTGCGCCGTGAGGAAATGGATCGGCTCGAGTGGGTTGCCAACCGTGCGGAATCGGCGAGACCCGAGTCGCAACAATTAGTGAGTCATGCGCAACAATCCGGGAGGCAATCCGATGAACGAACCGAAGAAAAACCCTGTTGTCGGGAAGCGGGAACAAAAAAGGTCGCGGGCAAGGCGGCCAGTGACTGAATGATGGGAAAACGGCAACCGACGGCTTCGGCCCTACCCGCGCCGGAGCTCAGTTTGAGTGTTGCTACTGCTGGAGTGAATGCATAAACAATCAAGGCGCCCGGGCAGGCGCCAAGAAGGGAAACTAACTTGAACGAACAAGATTCTACCACGACCACAAACAATCCTCAAATCCCTCGGAATCGAATCATCGGTGCGGCCGTCCTCGTTGCGCAAGGTGCTCTGCTACTGAGGCAGGCGAGCACGGCAAGACTCAGCGGCCGTGATGCCGGCTACCTTCGGACCATCTCCGAAGGACTCCAGCAGCTTGTTCCCGCTCTTCAGAGACTCGGCCGCGCGAACGCACCTGACGGCCACTTCGACGATCTTTCGCAAGACCGGCCGGAAACCGAAGCTGAAGTTCGATTGAGGAAATGTAAGGGACTAGATGAATGAAAGATTACGAGAAAACGATTTGCCACACACGGCTTGCAATAGAGGGGCATCGACCCAACAAACGGGACGAAATCTCAAGAACAATCTTCCCTCGACCCCGGCGCACACGACGAGAAATCTGCGGCGAGAAAATCAAATCTGAATTGTTGCAATTGGCTGGTGCCGGCGACCGTTCCGACTTCAAGTTCGTTGAGAGCTTGTTCCATCGCGTACCAGAGCTGAAGGAGTACTGATGGCCCGTTACAGAAAAATTGACGTTCGCATTTGGAACGACGAGAAGTTCGCTGCTCTGTGTGAGCGCGGAAAGTTGATCTTTTTGTTCCTCTTGACCCATCCCCACATGACCATGTTAGGTGCC
Source organism: Terriglobales bacterium (assembly GCA_049512675.1). GTDB lineage: Bacteria > Acidobacteriota > Terriglobia > Terriglobales > Acidobacteriaceae > Acidiflorens. Next base: position 16,499 of record JBEKWX010000006.1, read on the forward strand.
ATGCGTGCCTCGGTGCCCGGGCTTGCCGCCGAACTTGGTATGGATGCGGCGAGTTTTCAGGAAGCCTTCTTGGGGATCTTAGCAAAGGATATGGTCAGACATGACGAAAGAGCAGCTTTTCTCTGCCTGCCAAAGTTTCTTCGTTACAACCGACCGGAGTCACCCAACGTAATTCGAGCATGGCCAGGAGTCCTAGAACTTCTTCCGGAGTGCCAACTCAAGGCTGACCTTTTTCAACATATCAAAGCATTTAACGAAGGTCTTCCGAAAGGGTTTCGGGAAGCTTCCCGTGAGGTCTTCGGGAAGGGTATGCCTAATCAGGAGCAGGAACAGGAACCGGAGCAGGAACCAGAAGAAACTACGTCCCCTCCGGGGACTGAGCTTGAGCCGGTTTTGTTTAACCCGACGAATGGTAATGGCAATGGTACACAGAACACGCTTTCAGACATCATCGCCCGTGCCTTCGCCTACTTCTGCGAACACGGCGGTAAGACAAAGATGTACACACTCACCGAAAAGAGGAAAAAAATGGCCCAGACGCGTTGGAAAGAGACCATCAATTTGCTTAGCGACCAGGGCACGGCTCCGGAAAAGCTGGAACTGGAGGCCAAGAGGGTGTTCCGCAAGGCCATGGACGGCTTATTGGAGGACGAATTCATGAATGAGAACGGCTACGTGGAGTGGGAGCAAATTTTCAGCTCGCCCGAAAAGTTCCAGAAGCGCATTCAACGCTACGAGAATCCGCCCAAACGGAAGGAATCACGATGAGGCTGAACGATCTGCAAGAACCCAATTTTCGCAAGTACTTTGAGATTCGGCTCTCCGAGAATGGATTCCGCAAGGGTGCGATTGGGTACACGGCGCGGTGCCCGTTTCATCCCGACAAAAATCCGTCACTCTCGGTGAACACGGAGAAGGGATGTTGGAAATGCCACGCCGGATGTGGCGAGGGCGGCGTCTTGGAGTTCGAGCGCAAGTTTTCTTCATGCGACACCGAGACCGCCATGGCCCGGATCGCGGAGATCGTTGGGCACCCGCAACTCAGCCTCGCCCAGCAGCCAGAGGCAATCTACCAGTATGTGGATGCGAACGGTCGCGACTACTTCCAGGTGGTCCGCTATCCGGGCAAGAAGTTCACGCAACGCAAGCGCAACGAGAGCGGGGGTTGGGACTACAAGACCTCCGACCTGAAGATGGTCCTTTATCACTTGAACGAAGTTATCGGGGCAAATGAAGTCTCAATCACTGAAGGAGAGAAGGACGCGGACAACTTGCGCGCGGAGATCAAGGCTTACTACGAGAAGAAGGGCAAACCGCCGGCCCGCGTTGCCGTCACCACGTCGCCTCGCGGGGCTGGTAAGTGGCACGACGATTTTGCGCCCTATTTCTGCGGCAAGCGAGTCACGATTTTTCAGGATAACGACGAAGCTGGAGTAAAGCACGCCAAGCGCGTTGCTGAGTCGGTCTATCACTACGCGAACGGAGTGAAGATTATTTCGATGCCCGAGGTCAAAGATGTCTCGGATTTTCTAGCAGCCGGGCACACCATCGAGGATATTGTCGCGATCGTGAAACGCACGCCGCCATGGAAGCCAGAGGAGTCGGCGACCTCACTGTTCATGACGGTGAGCGAGTTCCACGAGAAGGCGGCTGACCACATCGACTGGTTGGTCGAGGGTGTCATCCAGCGCGCGGCCAACGGAATTTTCATTTCCAGGCCGAAGGCTGGGAAGTCCTTTGTGACCCTGGACCTGGCGCTCGCGCTGGCTAGCGGGCAGAAGTGCTTGGACTTCTTTGTGCCGAAGCCCGTGCGCACCGCCCTCGTGAGCCGGGAGGACAATGGCGGGCTGACGCAATGGCGCGAGACCAAATTGCAGCGCGAGCGGCGCCTCACGGACCAGGAACTCGACGGCTGGCTGTGGATCAACGCCAAGGGCCTGAAGCCGAAGATCATGCTCGACTATCCGGACGATGTGAGCGAGCTGGTCTCGAGCCTGAAGCGCCAGCAATCTGAGTTCTTAATCCTCGACGTGATGCGCGTGCTGCATAGAGCCGACGAGAACGACAACACCGAGATGCAGCGGGTGATTGACGTGCTCAACTCGATTCAGGACCAGTGCGGCTGCTCAATCCTGCTCGTCCACCACGATAACAAGCGCGAAGACGCAACACTCACCGAACGAGCTCGGGGTGCCAGCGCGATCGCTGGGTATGCCGAGTTCATGTGTGGCATTCGCGTGGTGGATGAAACAGACTGGACCCGGGAGTTCTGCTGCGAGCTCAAGGCGGCGATGCCTCCTGACAAGTTTCACTTCCGGATTCTCGACACGGCCGATGACGGCCTCAAGTTGGAACGGGTTGAATGGCACCCGCCGGACCGTAAGAAGCGCAAACAAAACGTAAGCGAGGAGGAAGCGCCATTTTAGTGCTGAATTTATAGACATATCAACAAGGTGACCAGGTATGAGTGGTAGTTCGCCAGGCGTGACATTCGATGTAATGCTGACGCAGCAAGCAACGCGGAAGATACCGCCCCGAAGCAGACGACTACTATGCGCCGCGATGGGCTCGGAGGTTATTGGCATGATCACAAAGGAGGGCGGCGCGGTCTGGCTGCGCGAGAAAGGACAACTGCGCGACGGGTGGCAATGTGATCTCGACTGGGGGTTTTGAAGTGTCCCATAGCCATAGGTACTAGGGGTTTTGGGACACGGGACAGGGGAAGGATGGGGGATTAAACCCAGAAACTTGACGATCAGCGGTGTGCCACACCGCCAGAGACGACAACTTGCTGAATCGACGAAGCGAAATATGCGTGAGGAGCATTTGGGGAGCGAAACGCCGAGTACGGGGAACAATTTGAGTTGCAGATGGTCGGCAAGCGGATCGAGTTCTCGGCAATGCAGCGAACGGTCCCCAACGAAAAGAAAGTTTCCCCAACTCGAGGTGTTACATATCAAGTCGCAGGCCGATTTTGTGATTGCAGCATGATGAGTTCTCAGGGAAGCCGGCGAAGACTAGCAGAAGTTTATGAAGAGTGAGAGCAAGAGGGGATTCTGGGAGTAGCATTAAATGACCCACAAGCCGGACATGGCGGAGGCGGTGGGCTCCGCACTTGAAATTGCGCGGCGCAGAGCGCAAACCCTTGGTCGCATCAGGGCGGCACTGGAATCCTGCGACAATGCAACGGCTATAAAACTCATGCGTGTCTATTGCGGACTGGACGATGAGCAAAAGAGTTATTCAACTCCTTCGCGTGTCAACTGAAGGCCAGGCGGCAGACGATAAGGCCGGGCTGGCGGCGCAACGTGCCGTCACTCAGCGCACGGCGGCGACCTATGGCCTAGAGATCGTCAGGACGATTGAGATGTCTGATGTCAGCGGTACTGCGGTGCTTCGCGCGCCTGAGATGCAGGAGCTTTTGCGTCTCATCGAAAGCCCGGACATCCACGGCGTGATTGCGAAAGAATTTTCCCGGCTGATGCGCCCTGAAAACTTCAAAGACTACGAGCTGCTACAGGCTTTTGTGGACACCCGCACAGTGCTGTACCTGCCGGATGGTCCTATTGATTTTTCTTCTTCGATGGGCGGTTTCATGGGGCTGATTCGCGCCGGCATGGCCCGGATCGAGCGCCGCGAAATTCTCGCGCGCATGAATGACGCGAAGGAAGCCATGCGACTGGCCGGCCGGAATACCGGAGGCCGGTCTACTCTGCCCTTCGGTGTGGACCACTCCGACGCCCGCGGGTGGTCTTACACCGACGAAGCTGAGAAGGTCCGCACAGCCTTTGACCTAGTGCGTAGGACTTCACTGCCCCTCGCCGAGATCGCGCGCAGGCTCAACATTCCCAGAACGAACCTTCGTTTCATCCTGCAGAATCCGATCTACATGGGCATCAGGCAGTATGACCAGCGCCGGGACCCGAGCACCGCGGGGTACACGCCGGGAAACAATGGACGCCAAGGCCACCGGCGGAAGATTGCTAGAGCCCCGGAAGAGGTGATCAGGCGCAAGGTCATGGACGGGCTGGTGAGCCAAGAAGAGTTTCAGGCGGTGCAGCAGATCCTAAACTCCAGGGCTACGCGAGAGCAGGCCGTTAGAACCAAGAACGCGCCGAAGTATCTGTTCAACGGGTTTCTTTATTGCGGAGTGTGTGATTCGCCCATGTACAGCCACACAAACCAGAAAGACAGCCATTACTACTGCAAGCTGAACGGCACCAGGGCCAGGAAGCTCAACCCGGCGAGCGTCTGTCCAACGCCCTACATCCGGGCAGCGGTCATCGAGCCGAAAATCGAAGAACTGCTTTCGGTGCGCCTTCAGGACGATGGCTTTCTGGACGGAATCGCGGAAGCGTACCTTGAGCAACAGTCCCAAGAAATGCCAATTGGCGTCTCTGACGCGACAGCCATCCAGCGCCAGATCGAAATCTTCACCGCGAAGCGTGGCCGGATACTTGAAGCATTCTTTGACGGGACCGTTGACCGCAGGCGGCGGGACGAAGAACTGGCCAGAGTAGATGCGGAATTGAAGGCGTATCAGGGCATGGTGGCGACGTCGACAGTTGGCGGACCTTCAGTATCCGCTGGCGACCTAGCCGACCTGTTTTCAACGTTCGTCGAGATGCCTTTTCTGCAGAGAGACGATAAGCGCTCACTGCTCAGGGGTTTAGGCGTTGAAGTCTTCGTAAGTGGGTATGAAATTCGTACATTGGTGATGCGGAATGTCGCCAGGCTTGATTGCAACACTGACAATCGTTCGAAGACGGTACCGTTTGCATCGCGCGGGCCGCCATGTCGCTGACTTTCCCCGCGCGCTTCATGCTGGCCGCCGCTATGAACCCCTGTCCTTGCGGATTTCACAACGACCGCAGCCGCGAATGCCACTGCACTCCGCCCATGATCCAACGCTACATTTCTAAGATTTCGGGGCCATTGCTCGACCGCATCGACATTCACATTGACGTCCCGGCGGTGAACTACAAGGAAATGCGCAGCACGAAGGAGTCGGAAAGCTCGGGGAGCATTCTTGCGCGCGTGGTTCGTGCGCGGGATGTGCAGTTGGCGCGCTTTTCTTCCGGACGCGAGAAACTTTACTGCAACGCCCAAATGCCGACGCAGTTCATTCGTAAATTCTGCGAACTCTCCGCCGATTGCGAGCGCCTGCTGGAACGCGCCATGGCTCAGCAGGGGCTCAGCGCCCGCGCCCATGACCGCATCCTGAAAGTCGCGCGCACGATTGCTGACCTGGACCGGATTCCGCTGCTTGAACCTAAACACATTGCTGAGGCGATCCAGTACCGGACGCTGGACCGGACGTACTGGGCGTGAATCTATCGGGTCATCGGGTGATCGAAGTTCAAAGGCCTTTGACTTTAAATGACCCGATGGCCCGATCACCCGATGCCGTAGTGCTGTCTCAGTCGGCAGCCGCTCCGCTGGTTGGCCTTTCGCCGTCGGCGGGTTTGCCTTCTGTGGGTTTGTTCTTCTCCGCCTGGCGCAGGCGCAGCGCACGGTTCGAGGGCAAGCCGGCATCGCGGATCTTGTACAGCAGGGCGCGATAGCTGATGCCCAGCGTGCGGGCTGCCTGTTTACGATTCCAGTGGTGCTGTTGCAGCACCTTCAGGATGACCTTACGCTCCAGTTCGTGCACGCACTGGCGCGTAAGCTGCTTCAGAGAAATCGGTCCGTCCAGCGAGAACTCGGGATTGAAAAAATCCGGCTCGCGCGCCACCAGGTCGTTGGTGATCACTTCCTCATGGCCCAGGATCACGTAGCGCTTGATCAGGTTTTCCAGTTCGCGAATATTTCCCGGCCAGTGATATTTCTGCAGCACCGCCAGTACTTCATTCGACAGAGGCCGCGCCCGGCAGTTGAACTTGCGGTTGTAGTATTCGAGGAAGTAGCTGCACAGATCTTCAATATCGCCACGGCGTTCCCTTAGCGCCGGCATGCGCAGGTTGACCACGTTTATCCGGTAGTAAAGATCCTGGCGGAAAGCCCCCGATTCGATCTCCGCTTCCAAATGGCGGTTGGTCGCGCACACCACTCGCACTTCTACCTTCTTGTCTTCCTGGGCGCCGATGCGGCAGAACTGCCCATCCTGCAAAAGCTGCAAGAGTTTCGATTGCAAGGATGGATCAAGTTCGGAAATTTCATCCAGAAACAAGGTGCCGCGGTGGGCCAGTTCGACCCGTCCTGGTTTCGACCCAACCGCGCCCGTGAAGGCTCCTCGTTCGTAGCCGAACAGTTCGCTTTCCAGCAGCGTCCCCGGAATTGCCGGGCAGTTCACCTTTACATATGGCCCCAGCTTCCACGGAGACAGCCCGTGAATGAGGCGGGCAATGATGTCTTTTCCGGTGCCGCTTTCGCCGGTGATAAGGACAGGAACGTTGGCGGCGGCAACTTTGCCGAGTCGCGAACGAACCGCCTGCATGACTTCAGAGTGGCCAAAAATGATGTCGTCAGGGGGAACCTCGCCGAGCGATTGTGCCAGCGAACTTACCGAAAGTGTTGTCATAAGACCAGATGTCCCGTTGCGGTGATTGTTCACCCGCATGCACTAAAAGTGCACCCCAAGCACCAAACTGAGGAAGAGAGCCGAGCGAGCTGGGAGCTTTTCGTTAAACGCTCAACTTATGAACGGCTTAGAGTGATGATATCGCGCGCGGCAGAACCTCCGGCATGGCACTAAAGGGCCATTCCTAGAGAGACTCGAGATAGGAAAAACAGTTCACACTGCAGAACCAGCTTTTCTCAAGTGTTTTCCGGAAACAGCCGCCGCGTCGGTGCTGAGGCGACGGGCGAACTTGAGACCTAGAAGATGGTGGTCATCGAGGTGCGCAACCCACACCGCCTTGGCTTGCATAATCCGCAAAGAGGTCTTCAAACCCTTGACAGGTCCGATTGGAGCGCTAGGAATCTCCAGTGAAACCAGCGCGGATTCGGGCAAAGAACGGCGAACTACCACCAAAGCACCGCCAGGAGAGACGTTAACGGCCGTAGCAAACTCCAGGGTATCCTTGCCGCTTCCGTCGGACGTGCGGACAAAAACCGGAATGGGGAGGTGCAATCGTGGCCACTTGCGTTCATTCTTCTTCGATAATCTATTAGGCACTTGTCTCGTCCGCCATAAGGAGGGATAAACACTCCCAGGGCCGCATCTTAGGGGCCAAACCTCGGAGAGAAGCCAGGTCTGCCTGGAATCACCCCGAACCGCGCTACCGACACGGACATTGCCGAAGCAGCTGCACGGTCCGGGATTCGTTAATGACTATTGGTCATGTCAAAAAGCTGCAACGTTTTTCGCTTGGGTGCCGTGTTTGGGGCCGTTTCCAATTGACAGTCTGGTAGACCTGACATAGGATCACAACATCCCCCTGAATTCTGAGGTAGCAAGTCCCCTCCCCCAAAACTGATTGCGTGGTTATCCATGGCTTTGATACCCGACAAAAGCCCAGCCGGTGCTGCGACTGGCAGTGGTTCAAAAGGTAGCCTGCCGTCAACCGCCACGGCTCCTGCTTCCGCAGCCAGCGCTGCGGACGACGCGGCAGGCGAGCTCGAACAATTGCGCGATCGCTTCCGCAAGACGGCGGACGCTCTGGCCTCTGCGGCCCACGACCTCAAGACGCCCTTGGCAATCCTCAACGGCTACATCGAGCTGCTGCAGAGCCAGAAACTCGGACCGCTCAATGACCGCCAGCGCGAAGTGATGGGCGACATGTTTTTGAGCGGGCAGCGCTTGCAGCAATTCATTCAGGACTTCCTGACCTTCAGCGTGCTCGAAACCGGCGAACTGCGCATGCAGTACGTGGAAGGCGACATGAACGCGTGCCTCTCGGAAGTTTGCCGGCTCTGGTCAGGACGGTTTCAGGAGCGCGGTCTGGCTTTGTATTTCCTGGCCAATGACAAACTGGCGGCATTTCCATTCGATGCTCCCAAGATCCAGCGCGTGATTTCCAATCTTCTGGAGAACGCCTACAAGTACACTCCTCAGGGTGGAACCGTCTGGCTGCACGCCGAACCGCATATGTGGGAGCGTCGCGGCGTGAGTAAGTCAGCAGCCGGTGGAGACCGTCGGCGGCAATCGACAAATGTGCCGAACGCCGTCAAAATCACCGTTGCCGATACGGGCCCGGGAATTCGGCCGGAGTTTCACCTGGAAATCTTCGATGATTTCTTCCGTCTGCCGGGCAGCGAATCGGCCGAGGGCATGGGCCTTGGACTGGCCATTTCCCGCCGCCTGCTCCAGGCCATGGGGGGCAAGATCTGGGTGGAAAGCGAACCGGGCACGGGTTGCAAGTTTTCTTTTCTCATTCCCCTGAAACCAATTCTGAGTCCGCTACGAGGAACGAAATGAGCGAAGCCGCCAACATTCTGCTGGTGGATGACGAACCGGGAATGCTGCGCTACATCCGCACCCTGCTGGAAGTGGATGAGCACAAAGTTCAAACCGCCAGCACCGGCGAAGAAGCGGTCGAGCGCGTCCAGAAAGGACTGCAGCCCGACCTGGTGTTGCTCGATTTACTCATGCCCGGCATCGACGGGCTGCAGACTCTCGAACAACTCCGCCACCTCCGGCCCGGATTGAAAGTCGTGATGCTCTCCTGCGTGAACGACACGCGCAAAGTGGTGCAGGCGATGCGCCTGGGCGCGATCGATTATCTGACCAAGCCGTTCCAGAAAGCCGAACTCGACGCGGTCATTGGACAGTGCGTCGGCACGGCCAAAGGTGAGAGCTATGCGGGCGAAATCGAAGAACTTTGCGACGACGTGTTCTTCATTGCTGCCAGCCCGGCGATGAAGAAGATTCGCTCCCAGGCTGCACTGGTCGCCAACGTCGAAATCCCGGTCCTCCTGCTCGGTGAAAGCGGTACCGGCAAGGAAGTGCTGGCCCGCCTGATCCACAAACTTTCCCCGCGCGCCCACCGCACCTTCCTCAAAGTGAACTGTGCGGCGGTGCCCGCCGACCTGCTCGAAAGCGAACTGTTCGGCTACGAAGCGGGAGCCTTCACCGGCGCCACGCACGCCAAGCCGGGCAAGTTTGAACTGTGCAACAAAGGCACCATCCTGCTCGACGAAATCGGCGAAATGCCGCCGGGGCTGCAGGCCAAGTTGCTGCACGTCCTCCAGGACCAGCAGTTCTCCCGCCTCGGCAGCCGCACCGTGGTCAAAGTCGACGTCCGCATCCTGGCCGCCACCAACATCAACATTCAAGAAGCGCTTGCCACCAAGCGTCTGCGTGAGGATCTCTATTACCGCCTGAACGCTTTCACGCTGTCCCTGCCTCCGCTGCGCGACCGCAAGGAAGAAATTCCGATCCTGCTGAAGCATTTCATGTCGCGCATGTCGGATTCCTACGCGCGTTCCCCATTGCCCCTTTCGCCGCCGTTGATGGAGGCATGCCTGCGGCATTCCTGGCCGGGCAACCTGCGCGAATTGAGCAACTTCATCAAGCGCTACCTGGTTCTGGGAGACGAAACGCTGGCGGCATCCGAGTTGCAGCCCCGGCCCGATGGCGGTGGAGGAATGCACGCCCACGCAGTGGGCAGGACCGCAGTCGCGGGTGCTGAGTCCGGCGGCGGCCTGAAGTCGCTGTCGCGCAACGCCAAAGATGAAGCTGAGGCCGAAGCCATCGCCCGTGCTCTGGAAGAGACGAACTGGAATCGCAAGCAAGCTGCGGCGCTGCTGAAGATCAGCTATAAAGCTCTGCTCTATAAAATCCGTCAGTACGGGATCGCGCAAAACCGCAGCACCCACCGGTTGTCGGCCGGGGCGTGAGAGAAAACGCTGAGAGCTACGGGCGTTCGGGGGAGGACTGGGTCGTCCCTCCGGGACTTGCATCATTTATTTCACTTTTCCCAGCGCTGAAGCGCTGGGCTAAGCTGGGTCGTCCCTTCGGGACTTGATTCTTAAGAGCTAAATGCCAAGAGCTGATTTTGGTGCGGATAAGAGGACTCGAACCTCCACGACCTTGCGGCCACTAGGACCTGAACCTAGCGCGTCTGCCAGTTCCGCCATATCCGCATAAAAGAAAAAATCGGTGGGACCTTTTCAAAGGCGACTACACTACTATCTACTGGCTGGAGTCCGGCTGTCAAACGAGCGCAACGTCATAACCTCGCCGTGCTCGGTCATTGGCAAGGCGCCACGCCGCCCTAAACCATGGGAAATTCTTCCGACAAGATCCCCGCAGCGCTGGCAAAGGAACTCCGCGCACTGGCGCACGATCTCAGCAATGCGCTCGAAACCATCGTGCAAGCCACGTACCTGATTTCGCAGGCAGGGCCGCCCGAGAATTCACGCCGCTGGGTCGAACTGATCGATCAGGCTTCGCAGGAAGCGGTAAAAATCAATCAGAAGCTGCGCCAGCTCTTACGCTCGCAAAGTTAGCTTCTTCCAACTGTAGAGACGGGGCTTGCCCCGTCTCACTCTGCGGCAGGAGACGCGGCAAGCCGCGTCTCTACAGGGAAGGCAGGTGCCGCTAACCCAGTTTTGCGTCCATCGTAATCTTTGCGTTCAGCACCTTCGATACCGGGCAGCCCGCTTTTGCATTTTGCGCTGCCGTGTTGAAGGCTTCCGCGCTTGCGCCCGGCACCTTCGCGACGACATCGAGATGCACGGCCGTGATGGCCCAGCCGGCGTCGAGTTTCTCCATGGTGAGCGTAGCTGCCGTGCTAATGCTCTCTGGCGTGAGGTTCGCGCCACCCAGTTGCGCCGACAGCGCCATCGAAAAGCACGCCGCATGCGCCGCCGCAATCAGTTCTTCCGGATTCGTCCCCGGAGCGTTTTCAAACCGCGTCGTAAACGAATACGGCGTATTCGAAAGTACGCCGCTGGTGGACGAAACCGTCCCCTTCCCATCCTTAAGACCACCCTTCCACACTGCACTCGCTTTGCGTTGCATTGCAATCTCCCAAGGTGAAGTTAAAACGAAGTCGTACTCTATTGTAGAAGCTAGAAGGAATTCGCGTGCACCGCCGCAGTCGTGGAACCGCCCAACGAGTTCTATAATCTCGCTCATGTCATTTCTCCGGTTCCTCATGCTGTTGTCGCTCGTGGTCTGGCTCGGCGGTGTGATCTTTCTTGCGTCCGTCGAAGCGCCCACCGCTTTTACACCCGGACTTCTCCCGACCCGCCACATGGCGGGATCGATCGTAGGACGCTCGCTCGATTTGCTGCACTACATGGCCATCGTTTCCGGAATTGTTTTTCTGATTGCTTCCATGCTCTACAGCCGGATGGCCACGGGAAATGCGCGACCGCTGGCGGCGCGGCATCTTCTGATCGTGCTGATGCTGTTGCTTACGGTGATCTCGCAATTTGCCATTTCCCCGAAACTGCACGCCCTTCGCGCCGAGGTTGGAGTGATCGATAGCGTGCCTCTGGACAACCCGCTGCGCAGGGAATTCGACCGTCTGCATGTGTGGTCGGAGAAGTTCGAAGAGGCGGTGCTCTTGCTGGGGTTGGTTGCGTTGTACGCGACCGCGCAGGCGTTCCGGTGAGCCGATTATTGCTGAGCTACTGAGCCGCTTTGCCTGGCTGCGGCGCGGGCGGAGGTTGCAGCGCGTCATCGAGATACGCCAGATACTCGGCAATCAGCTTATAGCTCTCGTAGTAATCGTTCATCCTGACGGCTGCCAGCTTGTCGAGCGGCGAATGCAGGATCGACCAGGTCTGTTCGGTCACGGAGTGCAGGGTGATGCGCGGAATCTGGTAGCGAGCGAACGATTCGGAATCGGCGGTGCCGAGGTTGTCCACGTTCATGGTGGCGACCACGAGTCTGCTCGTCGCCGCAACCGAGGCAAGCGCGTCAAGCATCACTTTGTCGGCGTGCGAAGCCCAGACCTCGGTTGGACCGAGCCCCAGGCTGTCGAAGTTCACCATGCCCTCGATGTGTGCGCGCTGTTCGCTGGTGAGGTGATCGACGTAATACTGCGATCCAACCAGCCCCTTTTCCTCGCCCGAGAATCCGACGAAGATCAGCGTGTGATGACGCGGCTGTGCGCTCAGGCTGTACAGGAGGCTCGGCAACAACACCGCTCCTGTCCAATTGTCGACCACGCCGTCGCCAAAGCTGTCGACGTGATCGGTATGAGCGCCAACCACGATGACTTCCGGCGTTTCTCCAGGCAACACGCAAATGACGTTCGGCGGCAGCTTGCGGTCGAGCTCTTGCTCGGAGAGATTCGGATCCTTGCATCCGGAGTCGGCGAACCATTTCCGGATCAGGGCTTCGCGTTCGCTGTTCCTGGTTGAAAATGACTTCAAATGGGCTTCGATGGCTTCGCGGGTCTGCAAGCGGACGTTAATCTGCGCCGAAGCGCAGACGGCACAGGCGATGCAAGCAATCAGCGTCTGGGCGAGAGGGCATAGCAATGGTGTGGCGAGAGTCTTGGCTTGGCGCCGCATTTTGGCGAGAGTTGCACGGCTGTCCGCGCGACGCAATTCAGGCGCGATAACCACCATGGACACAAAGGAAACCTCAGGAGTACTTTTCCTTCCTACTGCATCAGCCGCCACGCGCCGCATGCCCACACCACCGGCACCGCGAACAGCATGGCGTCGATGCGATCGAGCATGCCTCCGTGGCCGGGCAGAATCGTGCCGGAATCTTTTACTCCGGCGCCGCGTTTTATTAGCGACTCGACCAGATCGCCCAATTGCGCCGCGATGTTAATCACCGCCGACAGCACAATGATGGGCCACAGTTGTGGCTGCTCCAGGCCGAACATGCCATCGCGGCGGTCAATCAATCCAACCCGCAGCAGCGTGGAGCTGATTCCGGGCGCGTGCTGAATCCATAGCGTGCCTACGATCACGCTGGCCAGGACCGAGGCCACGGCGCCCTCCCAGGTCTTCTTCGGGCTGATCTCGGGCGACATGCGATGCCGCCCCAGCGACCTGCCCACGAAGTAAGCGAAGATGTCTCCCGCCCACACGGCGAGCAGCGTGTAGATCGTCCAGATCGCTCCCGCCGGCTGCTGCCGGATCGCGACCAGCAGCGCCATCGGGATCGCGATATAGACGAAGGCAAACGCCGACGCGGCGGCCGCCGGATAGCCGCTGGTCAGGTTGGAGCGCCGCATGGCTACCGTCAGAAACACAAACGGCGCGAGCGCCGCCGCCAGCGCGATCCCGTAGAGCATGGCTGTGGTCTCAACCAGCGGCGTGCGATTGGTGGAAGCGATAATCACAAATACAAAGAAGAGTGCGACGAAGGCATATGTCGCCGGCCCCAGCGGCTGGACCGCATAGTGCGTCGCCAGCTTCAGGAACTCGGCGATGGCCAGCAGGGCTACCGCCCCGGCCACAATAGCCAGCACATACAGCGGGGCCTTGAGAACCAACAACAGAACCAGTGGAATTAGAACGACGGCGGTCGCGACGCGCTGGATCATGGGATCACGCTGCGGAGCATGCTGCGCTTGTCGCGAATCCAGACTTGCTGCGATCTCCGGCAGCTGCCGAGCTGCGCTCGGCTTGGACGGGCGAGGGCGCCCGTCCCCACACGAGCAGTGCTCATCAACGTTTCGCCTCAGCGTGGGGCCGGAACGACGTAGGCCGCGGAGTGTGCTGCGGGGCATGCCCGTCCGGGCCCAGCCCACCGTAGCGGCGGTCGCGCTTCTGATATTCTTCGATCCCTTCGAGCAGTTGAACGCCGCGGAAATCAGGCCACAACGTCTGCGTCACATAGATCTCCGCATAGGCCAGCTGCCAGAGAAGGAAGTTACTCAGCCGCATCTCGCCGCTGGTGCGAATTACTAAGTCGGGATCGGGAAGTCCGCGAGTGTAGAGATGATCGCTAATGGACTGCTCATCGACCTGTATGTGATCAAGACCGCCATTGCGGGCCGCAGCCTCGGCCAGCGAGCGAAACGCGTCGACAATCTCGCTGCGCGCGCTATAATTCAGCGCCAGCGTCAGCAGCATCCCCGTATTCCCGGATGTGGCGTAACTCGCCTCTTCCATCTCGCGCTGTACCGACTCCGGTAACTCATGCTGACGCCCGATGTATTTCAAACGGATATTGTTCTGGTTGAGCGTCCTGATCTCCGCTTTCAGAAAGTGGCACAAAAGGCGCATCAGAAAGTCGACTTCCGTCTTCGGACGCTTCTTCCAGTTTTCCTCGGAGAAGGCGTAGAGCGTCAGCGCCGGAATCCCTATGCGCGCCGCCGTCTCGACCGTCGAACGCACAGCGGCCACGCCGGCGCGATGTCCCGCCACGCGCGGCATGTGCCGGCGCCGGGCCCAGCGCCCGTTTCCGTCCATGATGATGGCGATATGCTGGGGAAGACGCGCCCGATCGAGCCGCAGATAAACGTCAGTTTCCTTGCGCTCCATCCCAGCCGGAA
>JBEKWX010000007.1:0-30536 GCA_049512675.1 Terriglobales bacterium
GGTTCTGCTTGGGGAGACGAGAGCAAGAGGCCATGCCCACTCGGTGAGGCGTCGGCGCGAAAGCGCCTACGACCGCAAGGCTCCGCACGGGCTAACGTCATCAAGACTCGTCTCTACCATCCTACAGTTTCGCAGTTGCTCCGGTCATGATTCAGAAGAAAACCTGATCACGATGTGTACTGCTTGCCACGGTATAGCACATCACCACGGGTAATACTGATCGGCGGAAACTTTGCGAATCTTTTTCGGCCCGTTCGGCCTCAGTATTCGGGGTTCGGGAAAAGGCGGCGGAACAAATATCACGCGGTATCTGCGAAATATCCGTTAGCAACATATATTTTGCAATCCCACCCCACCAAAGCGCAGCCTTCAAATCAAGGTGCTGCAAAATTGAAACGGCGGACCGTCGGCATAGGCCCTTCTGCAGCAGGTGCAGCGGCAATAGTCGGCTCACCCACGTCTCGCAAACTCCACCGATCGGGGTTGTCCCAGTTGACCGATATCAATCGAGCTGGTTGGTCCGCCCTACTGCCACCTCGAAATGATCAAGCGGAACAGATAACCCAACGCCTAGAGAGCTTTGAGGACGACTCCTTGCGTGTCCAGCAGGCAAAAAAAGCAGCGATTCGCGACCCATTGGCCAACCCCAATATTTCAGCCGTCTCACTACGCGTAAAGAAGCGGCGGCTGAGAGCTTCGACCTCGATTTCCGGCTGCACTGCTTCCGCATCGATGCCCACGCGTCTATTTCGCGTGATCGCCAGTAATGCTAGACCATGTGTTTGAGAGAGGTTGAAGTTTATATTTGCAGCCGATCGAGCCAACTCCGGTTTCCCGTTTGGGCCTAGATGGAACGCCAGAGAACTCGCCGTTGACCGAGAGTATTCTGCTCGTATGTGACGCAATGCACCGCGGGCAACCGTCCAACGGTTGCGCAATTCGTGTGAGCGAAAGCGGGCAGCCCTATAACGTTCTTCGGATGAAAGGGCAAGTTCCAGCCGAGCGACGCTACTTGCGGCGCAGTCAAGCTGAATGCTCCAGAGATGTACTTGGCCGAAGTCACACTTCCTTGACTTTGGGTTGGTTTCCATGGCTACCCTGTCGTTGTGGGGAGTCCAGGCTCGAAGCTGATGTTCAGCGCAGTCAAGCCGCGCAAGCCGGCGTTCTCCCGCCAGTCCTCACCTTTTGTCGATCAAAGCAGGCCTCGCAAGTCGGCGAGAAGCGCTTTGAAAGCAATTTGGCTCTCCATGCGCGCCGAGGGGGCGCCGAAACAAAAATGAGCTGCCCAGCCAAACGCCAGATGCCGGTTGTCGGGCCGAAGCAAATCCAGACGGTCTGGATCGGGAAGTGGTTCGCCATTGCACATCACCCCGGAAAAAACTGACTGGGCGGGAACCAGGCGCCGGTCTGGCGGGCGCCGGACAGCATCACCACTGGACGGGCCCGTGAGGACTGTAGGCGTGGCTCAATATCACGCGGTATCCACAGGCTGCTAAATATCCGATAGGAACGCATATTTGCAAGCAGCCACAATTTGGCGCTGCATTGAAGCCGTCAATGATTCTTCTGGACTTGCGGCACGCGTGAAGTCCTGATTCGCGTCAGTTTTCGCGGCCAATTTTCGCGGGCGAGAGCGCCCGACACCACACCATTCGTGTCGAATCTTTCGAACCAAGCTTGCTAGCTCGAAGATCCGCTTCACTCCGGTTTCTCCTTTTCTTTTGGCGGTTCCTTCTTGGGCGGAGGAGGCAGAGTATTGGGTTTAGCCTCCGCCGCGTGTAGGCTGTCAATTGAATGCTGCCATAGAATGTTTAAGGTGCGACCGTGTTCGCATGGTCCGCGACTGCGGAGGTAGAGGCGTGAAACGATGTCTTTTCGTCGGACTTTCGACTATCGATGTTGTGTATCTCGTAGGGGACTTCCCCAAACCCAACACGAAGGTCGTGGCTAGTTCACAAGACATTTTTGTGGGTGGTCCAGCGACGAACGCCGCAGTAACCTTTGCGCATTTAGGGGGAAATGCACTTCTGGCTACAGTTGTTGGCAGCCACCCGCTTGCTCGCATAATTCGGGACGAAGCACAACTGTACGGCATTCGACTCGTCGATCTGAATGGCGCCTTTGGTGAGTTGCCCCCGATTTCGTCAATTATGGTTGCACCCTCAGGTGATCGGACGATCGTTTCTGCTAACGCAACGCGCATACCATTTATTAGTCTTTCGGTTGAACCGTCCTTCATCGAACAATCATCCGTGTTGCTGATCGACGGACACTACATGGACGCTTGTGTCGCATGGGCCCGCGCGGCCCGTACTGCAGGAGTGCCTGTCATATTCGATGGAGGCAGCTGGAAACCCGGAACCGAAGATCTACTGGAGTTCGTCCATACGGCGATTTGCTCCGCAAGTTTTAAGCCCCCCGGTTGTACTACCATCGCGGACGTGTTGACCTTCCTCAAGCATCGAGGCATCTATGATATAGCTATCACGGATGGACCGAATCCAATCGCTTACCTGTATGCGAACAAACGTGGCTTATTAACCGTACCGCAAACCACACCCGTCGACACGATGGGTGCCGGTGACATTCTGCATGGAGCGTTCTGCTTCTACGTCGCGCAAGGCAATAGTTTTTTGGATGCGCTTAGACTGGCAACACAAATCGCCGCGGCGTCATGTACGTCCGTCGGACCGCGCGCCTGGATGTCCCAAACGGCCTCTGGGGCCGAGGGACACGGATTGGTGACCGCCGAGAATGCCGACGACCTGAGATGAGACCTATGCCACGTTTTTCCGGCTCAGGAAACACGGCCAGAGCCGCCACGATCCAATCGACCGACCGCTCCATGCAGATGGCAACCGCGCCGCCGGACGCGACACCGTGCTGCCTCAAATATCCGGCAAAACCGCTCCGCGCTGCGATTCAGCTCTTCATAACTCAGCTGTTGGTCCCCATAACTCAGGGCAATAGAATGCGGATAGGTCTCCCCTAAACCCGAGATCTGCTCAGTAACAGGACGAAACTCCTCCGTCACCGTCTGCATGCATCTCCTCTCCTCGGGCTTGAACAAAAAAAGGAACAATGCTTACCACACACTAGTGCAACAGTATCAACTTCTTAGTAAGCGGTTAAAGGCGGATGGAAGGAAGCGGTTCAAGGCTGCCGGTCGCCTCACCCACCCATAGTCTCGATAAAAATCATGCAGATCCTTCGCGAGATTCTTTTCGAAACGCCATGCGCTCACTTGCCTTGCAGTTGCCGGATGTATCGCACTAGCGCGTCCACCTGATCCTCGCTTAATTTACCTTGGTAGCCCGGCATTTTCTTGCGGCCCCTCTCAATCACTTCTTGCAGCTCGACGTCAACTTCCTTGACCACCTCGGGGTCACGGAAATCCTTGGCTCCCGCCGCTCTGCCTGCAGGCGTGTTTCCCGACCCATCGGCGCCGTGGCACGTGGAGCATTTGGATTGGAATAGGGCGTCAGGGGTGTTTTGGGCGTACGTCGCAAACGCGAACCCAGCCGCAATAGCGATCAACCCGGCGATAATTGTCTTTCTCCCGAGACTTTTCATCACGAACTTCCTTGGGGTGTTCTTTGCGCGTCGCCGGCGGTGGGGCTCCGCTTATGTTCGGAAACTAACCCTAACCATTGTTCACACATCACAGACAGCGACCGAGCTCTGCGGTGTTAATTAGTTCAGGCCTCAGGCCGTAAGTCTCGCAGCAAAACACCGAAGACACTAGCGGTCCTCGAATCTGTACATGCCGCGCTCGTGTACTAACGTGCGTCACCATGACCTTTCGGTATCTGAAACTCCCGTACCCACCTTGATAGGTTTAGGTCGAGGACAATCGACTAACCCCCCATTTCCGTAGGGTCGAGGGCTCGCGATGTGTGAAACCGTGGTAAGGGCTGAAAGAAAAGATGGTGTGTTAACGTGTCATTTCAGATTTGCCCGAGCGCTTGCACAGCCTATTCCTATTGCAATAGCCCTAATTGGTGCTGCTCTTATAACAAGCGGCGGAGTCATTTCTCTAGATGCTACCCCGAGGGCTGAAGCCCCGGTGATAAGCCCTGCGACCGGCAGTTACAAAACCAAGCAGACGGTATCAATCACCAACGCAACCCCGGGGGCAAAGATTTACTATACGACAGACGGTGCTACGCCGAACACGGCCTCGACGCGGTACACGGGTCCGTTCATCATTACGGCTTCTGAGACCGTTCGCGCGAGCGCAACTGCCGATGGATATTCAATTAGTACAATCTCCGCAGCCAAGTACACAATCATTACTGAGACTCCGGTGATCTCTCCAGCTCGCGGGGCATATGCGGGATCTCAGACGATTACGATCACAGATATTACATCCGGGGCTGTAATTTACTACACGTTGAATGGACGCGCTCCTAACGCCTCTTCGCCCGTGTACAGCGGACCATTTACCATCTTCAGTAACTCCACAATTCAAGCCGTCGCCAAGGCGACGGGCGATTCGGCGAGTTCTGTAGTGTCCGCCAGCTATAGCTTCCCGGCAGCGACCCCGGTCATCAGACCGGCTTCCGGCACCTACCTCACCGCTCAACCGGTTACCATCAACACTTCCACCCCGGGTGCATTCATTTACTTCACCACCGATGGTTCGACTCCGACAAGTGCCTCAGATTTCTATGATGGACCGTTTACCGTTTCTACTAATCAGAAAATTCAAGCCATTGCGGTCGCCAAGAACTATGACTCTAGTAGCTTGGCTTCTTCTACCTATACCATTACCCCACATGCGCCAGCTCCGACATTCTCCCCAGCCCCAGGCACGGTGACCTTGCCCGGAGGCATACTCGCTCAAGCTACAGTAAATACAACTCCGCAGATGACCGTTCCTCCCAATTTCATGGGACTCTCTACCGGTTGGCAAACGACAATGCAGATCACAGGACAGGCATCGACAGGTGTGAATGAGGCCTACAGAGCACTGTTGAGCAATATTACACAGTATTATACGGCTCCCATGCTCCTCCGTATTGAAGGAGACAACGCTCAAGCCAGCGACCTTCAAGGGGATATCGAGCCGCTTGCCGAGCTCGCACAAGCCGTAAACGTAAACTACACGCTTGGAGTGGACCTATGGAATAATGACGTGGCGACAGCGGAGGCAGAAGCATCCGCGTGGATGAACGGAATTCCGAACGGCGTCATTCAAGCTTTCGAGATCGGCAATGAGCCCGACAACTATCCCTATCAGGGCGCTCGTCCTTCCAGTTATGCTTTTCCGCAATATCTTGCGCAGTTTGAGCAATGGCAGCAGGGTATCCAATCGGTCACCGGCAATAGCTTCGGAGTTGTGGGGCCTTCATATGCTGGGGCCGCGTGGGAGGCAAGCTCCGAGAGTGCTCTGGTCGCCGGAACGCTGACTCCATACATCGTGAGCCAGCACGCTTATCTTGCTGGTCCGACCCCCGGACAAACATTGCCCTCGGACTACTTGCTGCTGCCGCATTCCGCGGTGGGAATACCTCTCGGTTATTCGAAATACGCTGCCGCGGCGCACCAAGCTGGTCGCATTTTCCGAATGGGCGAGATTAACTCTATCGGAGGCGGAGGGGTCGCTGGTATCAGTGACACGTTTTCCTCTGCGCTCTGGTCTATTGATATCATGTTCAATTACCTCATCAATGGCATGGATGGAGTTAACTGGCATTCCGGTCAATACACGAGGTATGCCCTCTTTGAGTTCAAACCATACACCTATAACGGCACGACCACATTTCCTCTCGTCCAAGTAAACCCCCTTTACTATGGTCTTCTCGTCTTCGCGCAAATGGCCGGGCGCGACGCAAAGCTTCTGCCGGTCACGACCGTAACCAACTCCAATGTCTCCATCTGGGCCACGGTCGACAATACGTCAACGGCGCACGTGATCGTCATCAACAAGGACGAAACGGACACCGGCGACGTTCAGATTACGCTACCCGGGTATACCACCGGCACCGTCCGATATCTGAGCGCGGCAAACTACTCCGCCACGAACGGAGTGACTTTGGGCGGTCAGACTTTCGATGGAAGCACGGACGGAACTATCCAGGGTTCGCCAACCTCAACAACAATCACCGCGCAGGATGGAAAGTTTACGCTGTCTAACATGTCGGTCACGACCGCTGCTGTGATCGATTTCTCGAACTAGGACCTGTTCACACTAATCTCAGTGCTTCGACGATTAGCGCGAAGTGGAGGAATGCGAGGAAGGCCACGTCGAGTGTTTCGAACCTGCAGCAGATGCGACGGAAGCTCTTGCGCCGCCTGAAGGTGCGCAACTTGTGGGTAATTGGAAGCTCTACCGGACGCTTACTCTCGGGTATGCGTAGGAATGGCTGGACGGCGGGTTGATTTCGTCGGTGTAGACGTCTTCGGTGAGCGCCACATCCAGAACAAAGCGCTCTACTGGTGCTGGGAGTGGACCTGGAAGTTGGATATGCTTATCCGCCCGCCTTAATGATAATTTCAGCGGCACTCGCGAAATCTCGGACTTCATGGTCTGCCGTTGGCTCGCTGGCGGCGCGAGTCACAGGATAATCCTCTTTAATACGGATCGTCTTTACGCCAGCGGCGATGCCGCATTCTATGTCCGTCGGGCGGTCGCCCACCATCCAGGAATCAGATAAGGAAATGTCGAACTCATCGCGGGCCTTCAGCAGGAAATAGGGTGAGGGCTTCCGACACTCACAGGGACCAGAATAGCCGTTGACTTTGCCGTGCGGGTGGTGGAGGCAGTAATAAAAATCGGCAAAACTTACTCCTGCTGTCTGAAGGGCTTCGACGAGACAGGAGTGCACGGCGCGCAGTTCCTCCAGTGTGCTCTTACCTTTGGCATAGTTCGGTTGATTCGACACTAAAAAGAGCAGAAAGCCGGCGCGTCGAAGCTCACGAAGCGCTGGCATAATATTAGGAATGAGTTCGAATTCTTCTCGTTTGCCAGGAGATTCGTATTCACCGGTACTAGGATTAAAGACGTTCCGATTGAGAACGCCGTCGCGATCCAGAAACACGGCGCTTTTGACGTTCATTCAGTAGATTCCCACTTCACTTCGTTCCTCTTGAAATAAGCATGAAGAACAATGAGCACGGATCGTCTCTATGCCAGCGATGCCGCATTTCTATCGATCGCCCACGAATCAAGATAAGGAAAAGCCCGAACTCGTCGCGGGCCTTCAGTAGGAGATAGGGTGAGGGCTTCCGGCATTCACAGATACCAGATACCAGTGTTGCCGACAATTGTTCCGTGCGGGTGTGGGGTCCTAAGAGACGTTCATGCAGGCGGGGAAGCCATCGACGACGGTCCAAGACTTAACCATTCCTCCGAATCGTTCGAATATAAGCTTGGCTGTAGGAAAGAGTGATCGCAACTCCATGGCCGTCATTAGACGAACTTCCCTGATGAGTTGGCTGGCACGATCACGGTCGGAACACGGTCCGTGCCAGCCACATCTCCACCTCCGAAGCAAACCTACGCGGGCGCTCAGTGGCATCCATTGCCAACCAGGAATCAGGAAGTGCGGTTCGATTGGAAACCAGAAATTTGGTGTCTGAACCCAAAAGCACTTGCCTACACGGCGGACCTCTGCTGCCATGCGAACCTGGTTTTCAAACGTAAATAAGTGTTCGATGACGGAATTGCTAAAAACGATATCGAAGCTGCGGTCTGCAAACTCACTAAGATTCGTTGCATCTCCAACGATGGGCGTGATGTTAGCGCTCCGCTTCTTTTGCACAAAAAGATTTAGAAGGGTTATTTGAACGTCGTCGATACCTGCCCACCCTCGTTTTTCCCAAAATGAATTCTCGCCTCCGACATCCAGAATCTGGATGGGCCGCGGCAGTCGTGAGACTAAGGCTTCGAACATCTGGAACCTTTTCGCTCGTCGCCGATTCGAAAACGACTTCGGGTTGCCCTTACTGTCCGCCATCTTCCTAAACGTCGAGCTCAATAACACGGCTCCTCCTCGGGCGAAAAGTCGATTTGCAGAATTACCAGAACGTTGATGCGATGGCGCGCATCGTCGAAAGCTCGCGCAATCCCACACCACGACAACGTAGGATCAGGACTAGAATCCAGAGGCAGCAGACGCACCGGCACCCGATCTTTGCGTGGCCTGTATTGTGATTCTCTTTTCTGCAAATAGTATAAGAAGCCTTTTGGGTTAAAATGCACCCATGCCTTTCAAACAATGGTCTCGAATGCGAGGAAACGGAATGACAGCCTCCATCATCAAGACGTTAGCCGGGCTCGTGATCGTCTGCTGCTTTTCACGACAGACAGCTGGAAGCCAGGCGAATCTGGCCACTGCTACAGTCTCTGTAGCAGCAGCAAGTTACGTCCGGGCAATCCCGGGTGATTTCATTGGAATCAGCGAGGACCATAACGACATCGCAGCTCTAGTCGGGCAGGCGTCATCGGGAGTCAATCTAGCCTATCGGAATTTGTTGAAGAACCTTACCGACGCTGGTGCAGGGCCACTTTCGTTGCGAGTCGCGGCAGATCTGATGACGCCGACAACCGAACTTCCTGGCGTGAATGGGGGCGTTCCGAACATGCCCCAGTCGCGCATTCTGGAACCACTCAAGGAACTGGCGCAGGACGTTAATGTTCATTACATCTTGGGCCTGGAAATGGCCTCCAATCATTCGGAATATGCCGCAGAGGAAGCCAAGCACTATCTGGCAGTGATTCCCAAGAACGTGATCGATGCCTTCGAGATCGGCAACGAACCCGATAACTACCAGTATCAGGGCTATCGGCAACGTGGCTCTTATTTAATCGATCAATACTTGGATGACTGGAAGAAATATAGGGACGCCGTGGTGGCCGCAGTAGGAACGGAGATTCCTTTTATGGGGCCTTCAGCGGCCGGCAGCGCTTACAACGCCGGCACGATCCAACACCTCGGTTCAGGGTTCGACGTCAAGATCTACAGCCAGCATGCGTATCCTTACGGAAAGGATGCAGCGAATCCACCAGATCTGCTGCTCAAGTCGGCGGCCAGTATCAAGACTGTCGGTGGATATCAACGGTACTTCGCTCAGATCCACGCAAAAGGCATACGCTATCGCATCGGGGAGATGAATTCGATTAGCGGAGGCGGACAAGCAGGCCTTAGCGATACCTTCCAGGCCACTCTTTGGCTGATTGATACTGCCTTCAACTATGCCCAGGCTGGTTTTGACGGGTTCAACTTCCACACAGGCCGGTACACAAAGTACAATCTCTGGGAATTCCACACGGTGGGGTACAAGGGCCACGTTTCTTATGACCGGCTTGTTGTACGCGCCCCATACTATGGCATGTTAGCGCTTGCAGAGGTGATGGGGCGCCAGGCAAGACTGCTAACTGTTTCGACCGAAACTTCGGCAAACCTGAGTGTCTGGGCCACCATCGACAATACAGAACACATCCACGTTATTATCGTTAACAAAGACGAACAGGCCTCGGGAAATGTGCAGGTCAAGGTCCCAGGATACAGGACCGGTACGGTCTCAATGCTGACGGCGCCGAGCTATTCATCAACCTCAGCCATCTCCCTCGCCGGGCAGACCTTCGATGGCAGCACCGATGGCCGGTTGCAGGGCGAGAAACAAGTAAGTCTGATCGAAGCCAATCACAGCCTCTTTACTCTGAATGTACCAATTACCTCAACGGTGCTTCTTGATCTGACCAAGTAAGCCAAAGAACGACATTTATAAGCAGCTCCCGCTAGCGTATCCAAAGAATGGCTATGATGCATGACACGAAATCATGGACACAAAGGCTGGAAGAGAGTTCATGAAGTTCATAGCGACTCGGCACAGGCCACAGTTTTTGAGGAGCCCAGTGGAAGTTCTACTATGCGGGTTGCTGAAAATGTATCTTGCGTGATCTCTTCTTTGCCAAAAGATTCGCATTTGCCATTACTCGGGTTGAAGCCTTTCCGATTGGGAACCCGTCTCAATGGAGAAGCACGGCGCTTTTGCCGTTCATTTAGTAGATTCCCACTTCATTTCGTTCTCTTTTAGGTTGGGATGAGAGACAATCAGATGCCAAACGACGGCCTGGAACGCCTCCGCATGTGCGGTGACAGTATCTGGCGAGAGAGTCGGTACGACAATGCAGCCATCAGCAACCTGCGCAGTGTAGCCGCCGTCGCGTCCTACCACACCGAGTACCTTTGCACCCACTTCTTTAGCAAGTTTGAGACTCTGCACGATGTTGGCACTTATGTTTTTCTCGAGATTGCCGCCGCCCACAGAGAAAACAAACAAGCAGTCATTCGCTCTGAGTCTGCTGCCGCGTAACCAGTTGGCGTATGATGTGTCCCATCCGTCGTCATTGATTCTGGCGGTGAGCTCCGAAACGTTGTCGGTGGGAGCGTAGCTTTCGATTCCGGCAATCTTGCGGAAATCGTTTACCGCGTGCCCAGCGTGGCCCGCGCCTCCGCCTACGCCGATGAAGAACAACCTCCCGCCATGTTGGCGAGTTTCCGTCAATAATTCGACCATGCGGTCGATGCGTATTGGATCGATGAGGGCAGCTATTCGCTGGACCTCCTGCAAGTATCTCTGAGTATACTCTGTGGCGGCCAATAGAATGCTCCTTCTGGAGTTAAGACCTTCGCTAATGTTCACTTATTATAGAATGGTGTCTTCTGCGAACGCGTGACCACTAAACGGTCCTCCGTGCAAACTCAAGCTCTGTCCAGCGAACCGACCGAAATTGGTCCTGAATCGCTGCTTGTGTGTGAGCAGTTTGTTCGAGCATGCAAGCACTGCCAACCAGAAGAATCCAGGAGATGCTGTTGAAAAACCCCGTAGTATCTTGCACCATGTTGAAGATGGTGATTGTTAAAAGGGAGTATATCCACAATCTGGACGATTCAAAGCCTGAAGAAGACAGCAGCAGTTTGATCCCGTTGCTCATAGCAAGGGAGAAAAGTACGAGGAGAGGGAGCAGTCCCACGACTCCCAGCTGCAGCAGACATTCCAGGAAGCCGTTGTGAGAGCTTGTCGCAGGCCAACGAAGAATCGCATCGACTCGAGTCGCATTAGCGGTTCCCCAGAATCCTCTCCCGTTATAGCCGACCCAAAGATGATTCTTGCACTCCTGTAGCACAGCCTTCCATAACTCCGTGCGGCCAGTTAGAGTTGCGTCACGCCCAAGAAGGTTGAGAAGAGATACCCAATTCGTCGCCGCAATGCCCGCAACGGCAGACGCACCGAGGAAACCGAGGAACATAACTGGACCGCGTGATTTCGGAGCGAATCGAGAATACACATTCAAAAAGGAGTGAACTAGAAATAGGGCCGCGCACGCTACCCATGCCTCGCGGGACTGTGAAAGGCCTACCTCGGCGACGCAAAAAAACAAGATTCCGAGTTTCCAAGCCCTCTGTATCACACTTCTTGGTTTGAGAACTAAGGCAAACGTGATGCCATAAACCATCACTAAGCCCAAGCTGTTCTTCTGCCCAAACACTCCCTGCCACGCACCAGTGTTAGCAAAGTGGTCGATGCCATATTGTGGCAATATTAGGGCAAAAAAGGCACTTCCGAGAGCGAGTAAGAGCACAACCCAACTCAAAATTACGGCTAAACGTTCACTGGGAAACTTCGAGATCAGAAAAATTGCATAAATTGTGGAGATGATGGCGCTGGTATCAGTTGTTATGGCGCTCTGCAGATCCGTAGACCAAACTACTCCAAGCACTACAACAGCACAATAGACAAGAGCTACTTTGGCTGATAGCAGATCTAACCGCAATCGGAAGCGCGCCTTCAGCAGAAAATAGAAAATACCACCCCAGATTGCGAGCAGAATGACATGATTGATGTCATGCACCTGGTCCATCTGCCGCTGCGCAGTGAGGGCACCGCCAGTATTCGGCATCAGAATGGGTACATACCCAATCGTCCCAAAAAATAGCAAAAGGCAGACATTACCGAATTCATTGAGCGTCAGGTTGAGTCGCATTTCTCGTTACCTTACCCATGAATGGTTATCAATTCAAAAATCCGTAGCGCAGTAGTTGAATCCTAGCGGGGTGGTTCTTCGGTGGTATCGGCTCACACCGCCACCACCGTACGTCTATACGGTTGAGGATTT
Organism: Terriglobales bacterium; assembly: GCA_049512675.1. Taxonomy (GTDB): domain Bacteria; phylum Acidobacteriota; class Terriglobia; order Terriglobales; family Acidobacteriaceae; genus Acidiflorens. The sequence continues at coordinate 12,128 of JBEKWX010000007.1, forward strand.
CTTAGTCGTTGGGGCTACTCGCTTGCTCGCACAGGAGGGCGGACCTGAGCCATTGAGGCCCCGAAATGCATATCCGCTTCAGACAACTTGCACTTCCCGTCTGCCGGGGTACCGGTCATCTTCTGCCTCGTGTGGGCGCGGTTCCAACGCTTCCACGTAGACGCGCTGAAGTTGCTGGGTCAGCACGTCGAGATTGAAGCGCTCCCATACCCACCTCTGTGCTCGTTCGCTGCACGTTTGCCAGAACGGGTCATCCCTCAAGAACCGCAACAGATACTCCGCCAGAGTATCAACGTCTTTCTCCGGCGCCAGTAATCCGGTTTCACCGTGCAGAACAGCTTCGCCAATGCCAGCTGTTTGAAAGCTGACTGCCGGTAGCCCTAGCGCATGCGCTTCCACAAATACCGCCGGTTGTCCCTCTGTGTTACCGTCAGAAGCAGTTATGCTGGGCGCACAGAAAACTCGTGCTCGGCGCATCCAGTCGTAAACTGAATTGCCAGGTTCCGGAACCATCAGCTTACCCAAAAATCGGCAATTGATCTTCAATTCTCTAGCTAAATCCTGCATAGGCTCTAATAAAGGCCCGCCGCCAATAATAACCAACTCCACCTCGGGGTGCACTTCGGCCACTTTGGCCACAGCACGGATTAGGTAAGGACCGCCTTTCTTCTCCACCAACCGACCTACGTATAACACCAAATTGCGATTGCGTGGTTCTACCGCCGGAGAATACTTGCTTAGGTTATGCCCGGAATACAACACTTCCATTTTTTCTTTCGGAAAGCCAGTCGCGGCGGCGCGATTCATGATGTACTTGCAGCTGCAAAGGAATTTTGTCGCCTTCCTCCACAATTCCTCTCGTCTTTTCAGATATCGCCGGCCCTCACGCGTCTGGCCGAGAACCGCATCTGCGATCGTGACGTCGTATCCGTGAAGGGTTACGATCAGCGGCACGTGCAATTCGTCGGCTAAACGCATAGCACACACTCCATCTAGCGCGAAGTGCGCGTGAATGAGGTCGGGCTTTTCCTGCCTGAGGCGGCGAAGGAATCGCGGAGCAATCGCAAACTGCTTAAAGATCTGCCGCTTGACTTTCGAAATAAGAGAATTGTCCTCAGTCAGAAGGATAGAATTCGAATGGACTGGAAGCCCGTCTGGTATTTTTTTCAGACCGACAAAGCGGGCCTCAAATGTCTGAAGCGCGTCAGCCTGTGAGCGAATGAAGGTTTCGCTGATTGGCAGCACTTCGTTTCTGTAAATAAGTACTTTTCTCATGAAATCCCAAGTGCCCTGCCGATTCCGTTATCGGGAGCAGCCGCGTGTCGCAGCGTCACTACCGAACGTCCAAAGTCACGGCCATCTCCGGGCATTCGTAGCGAGCGTCTGCCAGGATCGATCTGTTGTGCGTCGAAGCGCGTGATCGAATCGTTCGCAAAAACTCGCGAGAAAGGCAGCAGGCGACGCAGGCGGAGATACGCGTTTGCGAAATACGGAGAATGCCACTGCCAAAAACCAGTGTCAATTCACACGCCTTTTGCGTGGCTCGCATGTGTTTTGCCGGTTCCGCCATTGCGATCACCCACGGTTTCGTAGCATCACTATCGAACCTTCAAAATCAAAGCTGAAGTCCATCTCCATTAAGCCGTGCCCCTCGCACATTGTCTTGCGCAGCCGGCGGCGGTCTTCGGTATGAAACAAAAGAAAACCGCTCCCTCCCGCACCCACCAGCTTTCCACCGGTAGCGCCACCCCTGGTCCGTGCACACTCGTAGAGAGCGTCGATACGGTTGTCGCTCATGCCCGCTGAGCGTCCACGTTTGCGCAGCCAGTGCTCGTGCATGAGCTCTCCAAAACGCTTGAAATCGCCGGCTTCGACCACGGTCTCGATCTCGGTTCCAAGTTGTTTCGTGAAATGAAGGCTGTCGATCATTGCCTGATCGCGTCGTTCTGATTTCACCTTCTGGTCTTCGAGAATGCTGGACGCGCTGCGGGTTGTGCCCACAAAGAAGAGCATCAGAGAGTCACGGAATTCGTGAATCGCAGCGTCGCTCATCTTCAGCCAGCGGACCGAGACCGAATCGTCCGTGTGATACTTCTGGCAGAGAAGTCCGCCGTAGGCGGCGACATATTGATCTTGTTTGCCCACGGGCTCATTTAGCCGGTTCATCTCGATGTCGACTGCCGCACGCGCCAGAAACTCCGCAGTCACTTTCTGCCTCATGTGAGCTTGCAGCGCATTGATGAGCCCAACCAGAAAACTCCCGGAAGAGCCTAGCCCCGTGCCAGCAGGCACATCCGCCACGCTCACAATCTCGAGCGGCTCGTCAATGTCATATACCGTAAGTGCTTCGCGCATGAGGGGATGCTTAATTTCTCCCCTAGTTGCAGGCGTTTCCGATGTCGAATATCGTAAGAAATATCCCGGGAAGAAGTTACGGTTGATATTGATGTAGACATACTTATTGATAGCGGCTGAAATGACAAAGCCGCCGAACTCCCGATAGTAAGAAGGCAAGTCCGTCCCGCCGCCTCCAATCGAGATGCGCAGCGGCGTCCTGGTAATAATCACGCTCTTTGTCCTCGCAAGTGTGAAAAAGTCTCCGCCACGGTCTCATCACGCCGAATCGCTTCCAATAGTTCTCCCGTTTCATTCAATCCCGCGTGCGATCCAATTTCGTAGAAGCGCTCGCTAACTTCATAGCCGGCCAGTTCTCCACGTTCTACCAGGTCTACGTAAACGGAACTGAGGTCAAACACATCGCCGTTATTCCAATCGGTCAATACTTCCGCCCGGATGACGCCAAGACCATAATCGATGTAGTGCATTTCAGGGTTTTGCCTCAGCTTGTCGTAGTGCACAATTCTGCCATCGCGGAAGATCACGTTACTCTTATCCCAGAGATTCTTGTTCCGGTAGAGCACCATCAAGCCTTGCTTGCCGGATTCGAGGAACGCTTGATAAATCGCGCGGTAGTCTGTTGGCAGATAACTATCGCCGTACATGACCATAAAATGATCGCCTAACAACGGTAATCCCTGTTTCAACGCTCCTCCCGTACCCTTCAGTTTGTCTCCATCGAAGGAATAGCGGACATGGCAACCGAAGGCAGAGCCATCGCCAACAAACGCTTCGATTTGCTCACCTAGATAGCCGCAGCACAGCACAACTTCAGTAACGCCTTGGCGCGCCAGCAGCCTAAGTTGGTGAGCCACGAACGGTTTGTCCGCAACCGGCAGCATGGATTTTGGCAGGCTTGTCGTGATGGGCCGCAAGCGAGTGGCCAGACCACCCGCTAGAATAGCCACCGCGGGCATTGCTTTATTCACAGCTCGTTCTCTCATCTTTCAACAGACTTGAAATAGATTGCTTCAAAGCCTCACGCGTAGAAAGTTGGCATCGCCAGCCTAGGTCTTTGATCCGATCTGTGTTTAGCCGCACTACAGGAACGTCGCCTTTCCAGCCACGGTTGCCGCCGGTATATTCGAAAGTGGGTGTATTCTCCAGTCCCACGATCTCCACCGCTACCTCCGCGATCTCGTTCACGGTGATGTAATCACCAGTTGCTACGTTGAATGTCTTGAAATCGTCCATTTCATGAACGTTGGCGTGCAGCACTGCCGAAACCACGTCCGAGACATGTATGTAAGACTTGCTCTGCCGACCATCTCCCAAAATCCTCAAGCGAGTCGGGTCCGCAACCAACCGCCGAACGAAATCAAAGCCCACGCCATGTGTCTGACGCGCGCCCACTACATTTCCGAAACGGAACGCACAAGCCGTGAGGCCAAACATGTAGCAATAGCTCGCAATCAACGCTTCCCCTGAGAGTTTGCTTGCACCATAAGTTGAAACCGGGATCAGCGGCCCGTAATCTTCATACGCCTCAAGCTCGCCCAAATCTCCATAAACTCCGCTCCCGGACGCGTATAGCAGGCGTGGAACACTTGCCCGGCGCATCGATTCGACGACATTATTGGTAAGTGCTGTGCCTTGATAGAAATCGATCTCCGGCTCGGTCGCGGCACGCGCGATATCAGGGTTCGACGCCAGATGAATGACGATATCGTGGCCACTAATGGCCTTAGTTAAACAATCAAGATTTTCAACTTCGCCTCGGATAACTCTAAGGCGACTATCCTTTACATGATGCTCGAAGTGCCACTCACGGCCGGACGAAAAGTTGTCGTACAAGGTAACAAGAGTCGTTGATGGATCGGAAAGCAGCCGATCCGTAAAGTGGCTGCCGATAAAGCCTGCTCCACCGACGAGGAAATACCGTGTCCCCAGATGGCGACGGAAGGGTCGATCAGACATGGCTCCCAAATTGATTGGTCCTAGATGTGAAATTTAATGTCACGCAACCTGGGCTTTTTGTCAGCTCACAATCACACGGTCACGCTCTAATTCGCCCGCGAATTGACGTCGAAGGCTCAGATGTTCTCGGATACGGTCGAGCAGATCCATTACATTCAAAGCTTGGGCGGAAGTTGCCGGGGCAGGCCACAACGACGGGTTGTCGTTGGCGGACGGGAAAAGCAGGGCTTCCATCTCATCTGCGAAAACATCCAATCCGGACGATTCAATCTCTACTTTTTCTGAAGCCGCTTGGCTCGGCGCGGATTGCCAACCCCAACGCGGTCCGAGTGAATAGGTCTGTGGGCCGTAACTACGATTTCTGCCTGTGACTACTCCATACCCATCCGTTCCGTTGATTGCCATCCTAAAAACGCTGCGCCAATGCACGATTGAAATGTGCAGCGTGATTGAGAACGCATCTGCGGAAAGAATCAGATTCACATCCTCTTCAATGCCGGTATTCCAAAAGCCCGACCAGGAAACACCCCCCGCCACTTTGAGGCCGTGGGGAGCGAGAAGCAGGCAAAGATCGAGAAGATGAACTCCTGGATCAATTAGGCAACCGCCCCCCGCGCGCTGCGCGTTTAGCTTCCAGGTTTTCTCTTGGCCGGGAAAACATCCATGACCGAGAAGAATTTCAACATTGACAATTTCACCGAAACGACCGGCGCGTGCATCTTGAAGAGCTTTCCGGATTCCTGGATAGTATCGGTAGTTAAATCCCGCGTTGAGACGCTCGCCGCCAGCCTCGAGCAGTTCGCGTGCCTCTTGCAGGTCCCGTCCCATAGGCTTCTCTAGGAGAAGCGACGCCCGGCTTTGCAGGACCTTGTGAACAACGGGTACAACTACATCATGAGGAAGCGCTATTACCACCCAATCGGGGTCGTCCAACAGAAGGGCGTCTATGCTTAGAAATGCCTGGGTCGTAAAGTCTTTCGCGCTTTTCTCACACTGATCTTTGTTGGCATCGAACACGCCGACAAGTACAACATCCCGCCCTCTGGCCGCCACCTTGCGCACTGCCTCCATGCGTTCTCGCCCAATCAGACCGCCCCCAACCACCGCGACGCGAGTCATTCTATCCGTCTCAACTTCCAGAGGTCTTTTGTAGCGATTTGCTTGCTGCTATTCAGGAGTGGAGCCCATTCATCGCGCACATGAACAAAACATCCTGAAAAAGCGCAGCTCTCCGCCAGCACGAACTGCCGTACAAAACTCACCGGCTCCTCCATCCCGACGGTCGTGCGAACATAGCCGCCCTGTTCGCGAACCGCAGCCAAAATATCGGTCTCCACAGCACCGGGCGCCAGGATCGTTACCGCAAAATCTCCCATGTCTTTTAAATCTTCGTGAAGGTTTTCCACCGCTCGCACGAGTGCCGTTTTTGTAGCTGCATAAGCTGGAAAAAGCGGATAAGCATACGCCGATCCGCCGCCAGCGAAGAATGCCAGTCGTCCGAATTTATGCTTAAGCATCGTCGGAAGGGCAGCCTGTACTACCGCTAGATTGCCGAGTACGTTCACCCGCCACGCGAAGTCCCATCCTGCGAGCGCAGCGCTCTTGAGACCGCCGGACGGCCCAAGCGTCGCCGCCGCCAGCACCATACCGACACGTTCGTACGTCTTGTCTCCTAACCACGCGCCCACACGAGCGCCTGCTTCATCGAAGTCCCCCAGATCCACGGCGATGCTGTCGGCGCTACCTCCGCCCCCGCGAATAGCTGTCGCAGTCCCGGCGGCATTTTCACTGCGTGATACGCAGAGAACTTGAATGCCAGCTCTACCAAACTCCAACGCAATACTTCGTCCAATTCCACGTCCTGCGCCGGTCACAATAACAAGGTCGGGTGAATGTTCGGAAATCAATTTTATAAATTCTCCCTATATCCGCAGCCGAAAGCACGCGTGGAGGAAGGTTTGGTTCCGCCGAACTTAGTCAAAGCACGTTCTTGCTTCCGTTCTCCCGACAATGCATCTCGAAGTCTATGCCGCGCGTCTTCGGGCACAAACCAAAACAATCCGCAGAGAAACAGGCACGTGGCGTTGGCTTCACCGTCAAACATGCACTCTCGAAGAAGGCGGAAGAAAACGGTCATTGGTTGTCGTTGCTTTGCCGCGCGCGGGACACACTGGGTCGCCAGAAAAAAAGAGAACGCTCTGGGCGTGAACAGAGCGCGATTTTCCACCGCCCAGTTGTGCAAATAGGCCCAATCAGGTTTTCGACTGACACTTTCCCTCTGGTCGTCCATGTAATAAACCACTAGTGCTTCCGGCGCTACGGCAACCGTACTTTTGGGGTGAGCGCAGGCACGAAGTATCCAGTCTGTATCCTGAAATCTTTTCTGATCGCGGCGGAAAGGCACCTCTAGAAACATCTGCCGCGATGCGAAAAAGGATGATGTCTGCAGAAATCCCTCCCCAAACGTCAGTCCGTTACGGCAGAAGAGATACTCGCTCATGTCTTCGCCGACCTTTGGAAGTCTACGCGGCCACAAGAATTCGATGTTCGGCAGGCGTGCGATCATTCTAGAAAACACCAGTATGTACGGGCTACCTGCGGCTTCGGCAATACTGAGCTGTTTCTCTGTTTTTTCCGGAAGCCACTCGTCATCATCGTCCAAGAGCGCTATCCAGTTGCCTCTAGCCGCGCTTATGCCCAGATTGCGTGCCTCGGCGCCACCAACCGAGTGCTCCACAGTTAACACCCGCAGTCTGGAATCCGTTATTGAACCAAGCGCGGCCACCGTGTCGGGATCAGGTCCATCGATGACCGCAATTACTTCAATGTCGGTAAAAGTCTGTCGCAGGGCACTGTGGATGGCACGCAGTACAAGCTGACGACGGTTGCGGGTCGGGATAACGACGCTTACGCAAGGAGATTGTCGATCCATAATCGGCTGTGTCGTTAGAAGCGAGTCTATTGTGTTCGAGATCATACGAAATATGCGCCCCACATTATTTGACTGTCCCGGCATTTTCTAACTCACTGGAAAAACGACTGAAACAGTGCTGCTGCAGGGACTCGGATAGAAATCTCAGCCAACTGAGGTGGTTGCAGCGATGGCGACCGGCTTCTCTTGCCGCAAGATCAACCAAGTCACGCAGAGCCAGTTCATGGCAGCTAAGGCTCCGTCCGTGAGGAGACTGGCCAGAGCTGCACCTTGCCAGGAGAACCTGGGGATCAGCAGCGCGTTAAGCGCTATATTTAGGGCTGCAGCAGCCAGTTGCTGAACCGTCCGATACCACTGCGAAACGGAACCGGTAATGGTCGTCCCTGCTGCATAATGAAAGCATCGGATAAGCGGTAATAGGCAAAGCCAACGCAAAGCGCTGCTGGAAGCCTCGAAGCTGGGACCAAGGATATAGGGGAGCAGTTTTGAGCATCCAGCCATGAGTACTGCTGCTGCCACAGAATACGGAACTGTCTTCCGCAGCAATTTCAGGGAGAAGTCTCTCGCGTGACGTGCGCTCTTTGCTCCCTCCCGAAAGAACTGCGGGAAGGCGGCGCCATAGATGCCGTAAATGGGAGTGCTGGCGACATCAACGATGCGATAGGCAGCCGTATAAATGCCGGCAGCCTTCTCCTGCCCGAGGCTGATCAAAAAGGTCTTATCTATATCATTGTAAATAGAAGCAGAGGAAGTGGAAACCGAGAAGCTAAAGCCTTCACTAAGAGCCTTGGCGGATATGCCTCCCCAAGTGGGCGGTCCGTATCTTGCTGTTACTGTGCCGAATCCGATCACGGCGACTACCAGCGAAGAAATCCAATAAATTTGGGTCCAGGAGTAGGCGGTGGGATGCGTTCTCGTTCTCAGAAAGTTGAGAAAGAGTGTTCCGGCCACGGCTGCTCTCGCAAAATTGGTTAACGCCATCAGATTTGCGCTGAGACGGAAATCACCGAACGCCTGAAATGCCTTGCTGGCGAGCAGCGCGACTTTTGCGAACATCAATTCAGAGATTGCTATTAGGGGAATCAAGACCCGGACCTCGGGGCTCAATACAAAATGTCCGACAATGATCGACATTCCTGAGGTAACGCAAAAGCCGATGATACAAAGCTCCAATGCCAGACCCCAAGCAGACGGAAACTTACTGTGATCGCGGCTAACGTCACGGATAAGTATAAACTCCATACCCAATGTGCTGAATTGACCAAGCACACTGACCAAGGCTGCGACGCCCACAAACGCCCCATATTCCCGGCTGCCGAGTGCGCGGCCAATGAGGACGAAGTAAACCGACTGGAAGATCATTGCCAAACCGTGGCCGGACATCATCCATAGTGAATCGCGTCGGAGGGCCCCGGGCATGTGCACGGTTGTCGTTGTCTGCGGCGACCTGTTTTCAAAACGCCGTAAGTAGTTACCCATAAACCCGCGGACCTGGTGATAGGTCAGGTTTATACGTCAGCTGACGGCGTGACACTCCTCGAACAAACCGCCTTGCCTTACCGTATATCTTGCCGACGACATCCTTATAAGACTCGTTGCACCTAATCGTATAGCGTTTGTCGCCACTTATAGTCTTCTGAGCGAGCGCCCAATCTGTTTCCTCCAATACGATAAGATTGGAATAACTTGGATGTTGCTTGACAAGCAACTCGAACACGGCCTTGACCTGAGGCGTATCTCGTTCAGTTCTTGACAATTGACGATGCGTAATTCCATCCGTCGTCTCTCTCCCAATGACCTCGCTTGCATAGGCATATGTCCAGTTATAATCATCAAAAATGATCCAGCCGTTCTTCTTCAGAAGCTTGTCTACGAGAAAAAACGCGGCTCCGTCGATGGTCCAATTCTTTGGGCCGTCGATGATGCATAGGTCATACACTTCCTCACAACGATCGTTAGTTGTATGTCTGACAATGTCGTCGTGCAAAAACCATGTGTATCCCGTTTCCATTCTTGTTATCTCCACGAATTGGGAGAGACCCGCAAGTTGTAGTTGCTCCTCGGCGGATGGGTTAAACGGGAAGGTGGGTTCGAGTAGGTCTACACATGTTATCAGGCCTGTACCGAGCTCGTGTAAGGCAGCTGCCATGTAGCAGGTCGCAGTCCCGTGGCCAATTCCTAGCTCAATGATCCTGGTCAGCTTTTGATCCAATATCATGTCATAAAGAAACCTTGCATTTGGCTTTGCAATAAATGGGGTTTTGCCAACGTATGATTCAATTGTGGCAAATTTCATGTTTTCTCCAAAGGCAAAAGTCTTATCCAGATCTGCTTGCTGGTGTTCAGTCTGCGGCAGAGGAACGCTCGGCCCCCCCGATGAAAGTCTCCTGTGGAAGGAACCGATCGTGCCCGTCGAACTGGATGGAAAATCCTGCCGCAGTTGCGTCTGTGTAGAACATCTTTACCGTATCGAGCGAGTACTCCGAGAGATCCTTTCCTACTACGTTCAGTTTGGCCAAAATGTCGGGCGTGGCCGTGATGATGTGACAGCCGATCTCGTCCGCTTGAAAAACGTTTAGCAACTCGCGAGGACTAGCCCACAGCAACTCTGCCTTGGGTCGCTGCTCCAGCAGTTTGAGGCCTTCCGCCATTAGCGGTACCGGATCAACGCCGGTATCGGCTATGCGACCGGCAAAGACCGAGATAATCGCTGGCGTGTTCGGATCGAGCGCATCCGCGACATCCTTGATCTGTTTGAGGGTCATGATCGCTGTAACATTCAGCTCGATTCCGTCGCGCGACAACTTGTTGATTAGGGCGCCGGTGAACTTTCCCTTAGTGTTGGTTACGGGGATTTTTACATTCACATTGGAACCCCAAGTAGCGATCTGACGCGCCTGTTGTTCCATACAGCACACATCGTCCGCGAACACTTCGAGGGAGACGGGTCTATCGGGAACCGCCGCAAGCACCGTCCGTCCGAATGACTCATAGTCCGTGATCCCGGCTTTGCGCATCAGGGTGGGATTGGTAGTGAACCCCTTTATAAGGGGATTGTTGTACATTTTCATGATGCTGACAAGATCGGCACCGTCACAAAACAGTTTGATTCTTAGCTGCTCGGTAGTGGGCATTTGTGTGTCTCCGGATTCGTTGAAATTGACTGCAGATTACTTTTTTCAAACACACATCATGCAGAATGATGCCGCGTCATCTTTTGCCTCAACCACGCTTTATAGACAAGGTAAATAAACTGGCTATTGCCTATCAGGTATCTGCGCCACAAGCGGCGCGGTTCCATCAACAGACGGTAGAGCCATTCAGTTCCAGACTTTTGAGCCCATGCAGGAGCACGCTTACGAAGGCCGGCAATCGTATCGAACCCTGCCCCCACCGGCATGACCGCTCCGATTGGCATAGTTTCACAGTACTGCCAGATCCATATCTCTTGGCGCGGAGCGCCTAATGCGACAAAAAGCAAATCAGGAGCAGTATCGGCAATCATCTGCTGTACACGCGCCATCTCCGCGGCGTCTTCCTCGAACATGTAGGGTGGGCAGTGCGTGCCAGCGAGCCGCAAGCCGGGGTAGCGGTGCTTCAAAACATCCCCTGCTTTCTCCGCAGCGCATGGAAGGCCGCCGAGGAAGAAAACGGACAATCCGTGCTTAGCGCTTTCAGCACATAGACGCTCCATCAGTTCCCCCATGGGAACGCGCTCCGGGATCGCACGCTTCAGAATCCTTGAAGCCAGCACCACAGAAATACCGTCGGGAAAACACAAATCCGCAGATGTCATAGCCTCAGCGAAAATCGCATTCTTCTCCGCCATAGTGACCACTTGAGCATTTGCACCCACAATGCGCAGCGGTGGCCCCTGGCGCGACTCCGTCAGGCGCTTCATGACACACGTAACAGCCTCTTCAAATGAAAGCCGATCGACCGGAATGGTTGCGATGGAGCACGGTTCAGGCCTTGCTTCGCCATTGGTCTTCGTAAAGACTTCAGCAGCTAGTCGTATTAAGGACATCTTCTTGAGGATCCCTCCTGAAGATGAGAAACTGGCGCAAGCATTGACGGCCAGAAGTCTTGCTTTCGCTGTAAGTAGAGCTTCGGGTCGACACCGTTGCAGATCATCCCCGAAAGGTGGAATTCGTCCAAAACTCGCCTCAAGAAAAATCTGGGCGATGCCTTCCAACACCGCAATGCGGCTGACGCCGCCGACAAATGCTTTCTCTCTGAAAGGAACATATTCATGCTTCGCAAATGCTCTTTTGCATTAAGCTCTTCCATCCTGACAAAGGATCCCAATCCCTCTTTTACCTGCTCAAATGGCATAGCCGGAAGGAACCAGAGATGAGAAAGCAAGCAATACTGGACATACAAACATTCCACATACGCCGGGTTATGAGCTACCTTACTAGAGGTATGTTGGCGATAACCAACAAGCGCCGTAGGAATGAACCGAATCTCATGAGCTAGTGCCATGCGCCACCATAGGTCAGCATCTTCGACGTCTATAGCCTCGCGATAAGCACCGACCATAACCGCTTTCTGTCTGTTCAAGATTACGCTCGGATGACAGAAAGACAACAAGTATCCCGATTCCACTACCCTTCTCAATTCTTTCGGTGATCCGCGCGAACAGCGAAATTGACCGAGGCACTGGTCCTTGGGATGATAATCTGCCAAAGAGTAAAACATTCCCGCATTCGGGAACCGGTTAATATGCTCCAGCACCCGCTCTACACGGGTCGGATACGAGACATCGTCCGTATCCTGACGCACGAGCCACGGCGTATCAATCTCACGCAGCATTCGATTGAGGGCATATGTCAAACCTGGCTTCGACTCTTGGATGATTCGCAACCGTGAGTCACGAAGGGAGTTGAGATACTCAAGGCTGCCATCGGGACAATTGCGAACAATCGCAAGAATCTTGAAATTCGATACCGTCTGCGCAAAGAGACTCTCGACAGCCTCTCTGAGATAAGGCATCGAATTATAGACAGGAAGTCCAATTGTAAGCAGAGGTGCCACGCTGTCAGTAACCTACCGTCATCTCCTTTTTGTATTTATAAGTCGTGCATTTCACGAGCCTAATGCACTGAGTTCCACGCGGATGGCCCGTGAAAAGTGACATACGCATCTGTGTTATAAGTGTGCAGAAGCAGCATGTGGACATTTATGTCAACTGTGCGGTGCTTCGATTGGGTGGCAGAGAAGGCTTTTTGTCGTCGGCCAGTGTTAGAATCCAGCACTGCGACCCGCGATGCAATATAGGCGGTTCTCGATGATACGGTTGGAACCTCGCGCATATTCGCTTCGACATCAAGATTGTGAGCGGGTCTATGCGGGTCGTGTTTCTAAAAGTTCATTCGTGTCGAAGGCACGACAGCTCCGTAAACCTCATTGGCTACGGATGCGTATAGATCATCGCCGACGTCGCTGAGGCTGTTATCTGGGACGCGTTTAAAGCGAGGTTTTTCATGTAACTGAAGGGAACGTACAGCACGTCATTGGACTGCATCGCGATGTCGGGTTGCTTCCCCTTTCGCATGGCACCAAGCGAAATGGGGATCTCAGTTATCCCATTAATCGTTTTTCTAACCAATTTCACCTTGGAAATGATTGCGGTCTTGTTCGTATCACCTGCAGTCGCGAGCGCCTCCAACACTGTCATCTGGGAATCGTTGTTTGACATCGTGTATCCGCCTGGACGGCCCACGTCTCCCAGCACATAGACAATTCCTGCCTTTGGCACCATTACTATATCGCCTGGATAAATCATCACACTTGTCTGCAAAGCATCGTCGGAGTTGTTGGAAAAGAAGTACTTGACGGTGTGCTGGGAGTCGCCATGCCGCTGGATTGTAATGTTACGGTCAGCCGCGTCCGTCAAGCCTCCCGCATTAGAAAGAAGGTTGATCACCGGGACCGGCGCTGTGATATAGAACACACCCGGATTCCGCACCTGTCCCATTACGGACACCTGCTGGGTGGCATACTCCGCTACCGATACCGTCACTTGCGGGTGAGTCATCAACTGTTTCGACTTCAACGTGTCCTCGATAGCGCGAGCCGCCTCTCCCGGGGTTAAATTCGCAACCTTCACGTTGCCAATAAACATGAGGGGGATTTCACCCGCATCGGTAACCCGGACCCTCTGACTCATCTCAGGAGTGTCAAAAACCTCCACCCTCAACTGATCGCCTGCTCCAATTAGGAGGCTTTCGGTCTGGCCGAAGCAAGCGACTACAGTCGCGATTAAAATGAGTAGTACTTTAAGAATTCTCATGCTGCCCCCCCCGCAATTTGGTGTCGACCTTATAATCATAGCCATAAGCAGGGTAGTAGACACCCGCCGTTTTCTGGACCGCATTGAACACGACGCCGATGTTATTATGACCTGCGCGCGATTGCAGAATACCGTAAGCGCGGACTAATGCCTGCTGCTCGACAATATTATAGCGAGCGATTAGCAAAGTAAGATCAACCAAGCCACTTAAAATCACGGCATCGGTAACATTGAGAACGGGAGATCCATCAATGATGACGTAGTCAAAATGACTGCGCCAGACATTGATGGCTTGGCGCATGCGGTCAGAAGATAGTAACTCGGCCGGATACTCTGGAATGTCTCCGGATGGCACAATATACAACTGTGAGACATGGGCGACAGAAGCAACGACCGAGAGAGCAGCCGTCTCGAAGGCTTGCCCAGTTGGTTTACTAGCAAGTAACCAGCTCAATCCCGTCTGGCTGCTGACATTTAGCGCCTGGTGTAGATTGGGATGTCGCAAATCGGCATCCACCAAGAGTACTTTCTTTCGCTGACCCGCAAGTATTGTCGCGAAGTTTGCACTCAGCATGCTTTTTCCTTCGCCGGGCGTCGAACTGGTGATGAGTAGCACCTGCGGAGGTGTCCTGGTTTTCGACAGTAAGAGAGAAGTGCGCAAAGCGCGTAGCGCCTCAACATATGGGGAACGCGGCTCATCAAGGGCAGGCATACGCAACTTCCGGTCACCCGATCGGCTACGGTTCCAAAACCTGCTCTGGTATTCCTGTTGCCCCGGTTCGATCTGGAGAACCCTTCCATCTACAGTTTGTGGTTTCCCTGTGCGTGCGGAAAGCGAACGGGCTGTTCTGTGATATGGGAGTATACCGAGGGGTACTTGGCCCAGTTCGGATTCAAGGATCACCGGATTTTGAATCCGCGTATCCAGGCTGTCCCTTACGACTGCTGCGCCACAACCCAGAAACAGGCCTCCTACCAGCGCTGCCAACATGTACAGCAGCTTTGTGAGTTTAGGTCTCGCTGGAACCCGTGCTGGATCCACTAGAGAGATATTATTGGCTCGAAATCCGGCGAGCACGCCTGACTGCTTCAATTCCCTGAACAAGCTTTCGTAGAGATTCCGGCTCTGGTCGGCTTCCTGGCGGGCGATCATGTAATCAATTGTCTTATCGTTCACAAGATCCGCTTGGCGTTTCTGCTCCGTGTATATCTTGCGTGCGTTGTCTTCGACGCGCTGCGCCACTTTATAATCGTTTTTCGCCCGCTCTGCCACACGGTTTAGTTCTGTATGAATAGAGTCGACGAGAGCATCCAAGTGGCTGTTCATCTCGGTGAGCTTAGGATATGTTGGGCCAAACTTCGCGGACATTTCTCCAATTTGCCCCCGCAAGGTGGCCTCCTGCATGCGCATACTCTGAATTAGAGAGAGCGAACTATCCAGACCAGAGGAGGAGGCAAAAATAGAATTTCCGCTTAACTGAGAAATCGCTTCCGGATCACCGGTTTGGGCCACCTGATAAATAGCAGCTTTACCGATGCGATTCGCCTGCGCCTGTGAAAAAGCGGTTGTTGCCTGCTGCAGCTTGTCGAGCACGCTGCTGTAAACCTCCTCACGGCCATTCGAATCCGTTTCACCGAGCGAGAATACCCCCGTCTCGCGCTGTAATTGGGCCACCTTCGCTTGCAGATCTTCGCTTTGCTTTCTCAGATCCGACATTTGTCCCGCTAGCCATTCAGCCGTGTGCGAAGTGGCGTCATGTCGAATTTGAAAATTGTAATCTACGAGGCTGTTAGCTAGAGTATTAACTATCTTGGCGGTCAGCTTAGGATCAGGGTTCGAATAAGAAATGTCGATCAATCTCGTTCCCGAAACGGGTTTTACATCCAGATGACTGCTGAAGACCTTCAACGCGTGCACTCTGCGCCGCGGCGACTCTTCGAGCGTTGCATTATGTGGATCAGGCGGCCCGTCAGGCGTAAATACGCCCATGACGTATCCGATTGGGTTAAAGTGTGGGCGAAAGTCCTGGGTGGACTCCAAATTTAAATCATGGATTACCTTCAACGCCAAGGTGTCCGACTGCAACATGGTAGCCTGCGTCTCTAGCGTAAGGTTTTCCTCTAGCACAGTTTCTGGCGCTTCCTGGTTGCTGCCCGTTTGCAGCCCCAGATTATTGTCAGTTTCCTTGCCAACTTGCAGCTCGCCAGTGGCCTTGTAGCGCGTAGTCGAGAAAACACAAATGAGAGATCCTGCCAATAGACAGGCGACCAACGTAGTGAAGACAATCACCCTACGACGGACCAGGATGTCCCACAAATCCCGAAACCGCATGTCTTTGTCAAGTCTATGTGTGTATTGAGGGGCGATTAACTCCGCCGTTCCAATCACAGGTAGTTGCCTAGACCTGTTCACTAGCGCAGCAGGTTCCGGACTGTCCGGGCCAGTAAACCCGCCCGACATTTGATGATCGTCTGGCATAATAATTACCTCGCCGTGAAATGCCGGAATTCTCCGGCTCAATATAGTTAATGAGATGTGATGCGCATTTTGACAAACAGCAGACTTATGCCGCGCCGGTTCCCCGCAGCACTGCGGGCACGGTTCGCGCGAGAATCTTGAGATCAAGCCACAACGACCACGTGTCGATGTACTGCATATCAAGTTCCATCCACTTTTCAAAGGGAATGGAATTTCGTCCATGGATCTGCCAGAGGCAGGTGATGCCTGGCTTAACGCTGAAGCGGCGCCGTTGCCAGTCTTTGTCAAAGAGTTGGTAGTCACGAAGTGACATCGCCCGCGGTCCCACCAGGCTCATGTCCCCCATTAACACATTGAAAAGCTGCGGCAGTTCGTCGATGCTTGTGTTGCGCAGGATTCTCCCCAGCGCAGTAACCCGTGGATCTTTTTTGATCTTGAACACCGGCCCAGTCATTTCATTCATGGAGAGAAGTTGATCTTGCAGCTGTTCAGCATTTGCGACCATCGTGCGGAACTTGTAAATGCTGAATTGGCGCTTGTTCAAACCCACACGGACCTGGCGGAAGAAGATGGGGCCCGGTGACGTGAGTTTGACAAGGACGGCAACCACGAGAAATAAGGGCGAGAGGAAAACCAGCAGCGCTCCGGAGATCATACAATCCAACGTACGTTTGATCATGGCGGGAATTGCGTCTTCCGGGCCTGCCGCGGCAAGGATGCGGGAGTTCTCCTCCAGGTCTTGAACACGATAGTTAAGGGTACGCAACTTGAAAACCTGGGAATCGAACCTTATGATAATTCCATGCTGCTCGCACAGCGCCACCAATTCAGCCGCGTGTTCATAGTACGATCGCAACGGCAAATAGATTGCCGCCTCGTCAATCACGTTAACTCGGAGGAAGTCGGCGAGGCCGGCAAAGGTGCAGCAGCGAGTTTGACCGGTGGACTCGAATGCCTGGATACCGGCCCAATCATCATCCACAAAACCGACGACGTGATATCCCCATTCTGGATGACCGGCGATCTGGCGGACAAACTCGATCGCCCGCTCGTTCGTACCCACTATGACGATAAACCTAGTATTTCTACCGCGACTCCGCAATGTGAGAAGCAACCAGCGGGCCACGACACGCCCCGCAACCATCAGGAACGTGGTCGACAACCAGAACATTAGGACGACTCTCGGGCTCACGTTTCCCAGATGAAAAGCTCTTGCTGACACAAACAGGACAAACGCTGCGAGCGTCGTAGCTTTGCACACTTCTGCAATCTGCGTGAGCTGTCTCGTCAACCTCTTCGAAACATACAGTCCGCAGAAGATGAAGACGTTGTGCCATACCAGCAGAAGGAGTGCGAACGCCAGACAGTTTCCCAGCTTGATTCGCATCTCCATGAAACCTGCGATCGTCATTCCCTGCGGTGAGGAGAACAGAATCAGTGCGACGACCATCGATACCATTAGGGCACAGAGATCAAAGAGCTTGGCCAGATATTTCACGAATCGTGGTCTATTTGAATTCATGACACGTTCCTAATAAATGGGGAGAAACTGAGGTATTTGTTTGCGCTTCACTGTCCGCTGCGCCGCGACAACAACTTCCGATGGTTTCACCAAAATCTTCAGATTCAGCTAGTACCGCTGTTCCGCGCTAGCCTCGACCATTGTTCAGATTTGGGTTAATTGGGAAGTTGGGACTTGTTTTGTACCACCAAGACAAATGGGGCAGCCTAGATCGCTTCTACCTGGTACTGGTCAATTCGGACTGCAATCGACCGCTGAATGGGTTCAACCGAAATCACTAGCGTGCGATCTCCGTTGCGGGCGGTCAGGAGCCCTTCTATGGCATCCAGCGCACCACCACGAATTCGCACGCGTTGACCGACTTGCAGGAAAGGACACAGTGCGTACGGGACAGCACTCGAGAGAACTGCCCGGAGGCTCTCAATCTGGCTCTCGGGGATGGGAACGCCTTCGCCGCGGACACCCACGAATCTCAGCACGCCATTGGTCTGCATCACCTTGTACCAGAGCTCGGGCAAAAGCCGCATGTGCACGAATGCATAGCAGGAGAACAGCGGCAGCTGAACGACCTTCCGCCGATCGCTCCAGCGATGGACCTCGCTGATCAAGGGGAGAAAAGTCTTGATTCCACGCTGTTCCAGCTGATTGACCACGAGCTTCTCGTGCCGCGAGCGCGTGTGAACGGCATACCACTGCGGCTCGGCGACCGGCGCAGCCGACCACTGCGGCTCGAACCATGGTGTAATACAAATTGGGTTAGCAACGCTCACACTTCGTCCCTCTGAGTCACAGTAGGTGGCATTGTTGAACCTCCCCACTTACAGCTCCGCCCTCTAAGTCACAAATGTGACTTCCTTAATTGCGGAC
>JBEKWX010000008.1:0-29872 GCA_049512675.1 Terriglobales bacterium
ATACGCACGGTTGCATCCGGCGCACCAGGGTAGTTTGCATTGGAGTAGTAGGTGGTGAAAAATACGCTGTTGTCCTGAGCGAACGCATTTCCCCCCAGCATCAGCGTGACTGCCAGAATCGGAAGCAGCAACAATCCGAGCTTTTTCATTTTTGATCCTCCTGTTTTTCTTGGGGCGCCTGATGCTGGGGGAGGGTCAGCTCTGGGCGCTAACGGCACTCTGAACCTTTGTTGAGTTCTTTACAATTACCCAGGTGGCTTAGATCAAAAACACTAACGTCGGGAAACTAGTACTTATGGATTAGTTACACAGCGGCAGATACGGCTGAGCAACTTTGCGGGAGGACACGCTCGGTTGCTCGAGGGCTTTGGAATATATGGTAAGCGGCTTTGTGGCCACAGCCATGGTGTGGCGATTGTGGTTATTGCTGTGTTTGTTGCTGTTGTTGGATTTGGTCATGCAGCTGGCGAGATTTTTCTCGCATCAATTGCCCGAGAGCTTCCGGAGTCAACGCCTCCCTTGGAGGCAAACTTCCGCTCTCGACCGGCGGGGGCTTAACCGCTGCCGACGGATCAGCCGCTGAGGGAGGGGGGATGGGTGTCTTCGGTTCAGCAGAAGCACTGACTGTCTGATCGAGGGCTGCAGGTGTCATCGGCCGGTGCAGGAACAACAAAACCTGTGTCAGATCGTGCGGGGGTTGGGGAGAATTCACGATGACGAAATCGAAGGGAGAACCGTTGAGCAGCGACGCGAGCACCTCTTC
The DNA here is from genome assembly GCA_049512675.1 of Terriglobales bacterium. Taxonomy (GTDB): domain Bacteria; phylum Acidobacteriota; class Terriglobia; order Terriglobales; family Acidobacteriaceae; genus Acidiflorens. The sequence goes on from JBEKWX010000008.1 coordinate 764, forward strand.
TGCTCGTCCCGGCCCCGCGTGCTCAATCACGCGGTCAAGGCCAGTTCCGGGCGGAACCTCAATCTCGGCGCCAGTCTTCTCGGCAACCAATTTCAGCACATCGGCTAGAGTTGAGGTCTCCGCATTAATCGTGAGTTGGCCATCCTTATAGGTGACCACGGGCGATCGTGGAGCGCCGCCGACGGTTCCAGAGCCGGCTGCGGCACTCTCATCCGGCAACTGCGGTAATGCGGCATTGCGGGGAATGTTCTGTCTTCCGATCACTGGGGCGGCGACGCTCTGTTTTCCCACCGTCGGGAGGGCGGCAACCGCAGACGGCAGCGGCGGCAGTTCGGCGCTGCGGGCGACGTTCGGTTTTCCGACCGCTGGGGCAGCGGCAACCGCAGACGGCAGCGGCGGCAATTCGGCGCTGCGGGCAACGTTCGGTTTTCCGACCACCGGGGCGGCGGCGACCGCAGACGGCAGCGGCGGCAGTTCGGTGCTGCGGGCGACGTTCGGTTTTCCGACCACTGGGGCCGCATCAACCGCACCCACTAGCAGCTGAAATTCGGTGCTGTGGGGAACGTTCTGTTTTTTCACCACCGGTGCGGCGGCGACCGCAGGCGGCAGCGGCGGCAATTCGGTGTTGCGGGCGACGCTCTGTTTTCCCACCGCTGGGGCGGCGTCAACCGCCGAGGGCAGCGGCGGCAGTTCGGTGCTGCGGGCGACGCTCTGTCTTCCCACTGCTGGAGCGGCGGCAACCGCCGAGGGCAGCGGCGGCAAATCGGCGTTGCGGGCGACGCTCTGTCTTCCCACTGCTGGAGCGGCGTCAACCGCCGAGGGCAGCGGCGGCAATTCGGCGTTGCGAGCGACGCTCGCTCCTCCCACGACTGGGGCGGCGGCAACCACAGACGGCAGCGGCAATTCGGGGCTGCGGGCAACGTTCTGTATCCCCACCACTGGGGCTGTCAATATTTGGGTTTTGGCGACGGCGACCTGGGCGGACGCAGGACTCACAGGAGCGGTGGCGGCATCCTCAAGCCGCACCCTGGTCAATACAGAGTAATTGGGGTCCGCAACTAGAACGGCTTCCACAGTAACGACTCGCGGGCGCGGAAGTGTAGACGGAGTCCGGTAGACGCCCTGTTGGTCGATGGTGCCGCAGGCCGCGCCGAAACAGCCGAGCCCCGAGACGTTCCAATGCACCGCGACGGGCTTTCCCTGAGCGTCAGTAACTTCGAAGCGCTGAGTTTGATTGGCTGGGACGGTGGCTCCATCGGGATGAACGGTGTATTTGTGCGGGACGGCACGAGTTGAGCGATGAACGGTCAACCCGCTCGGGACGGGATCGGTTGAACCCCAGAGTCCTTCCGATGCAAGACAGAGCAGGCCGACAGCGAGCGCGATGCGCGTGCCCCCTCGAATGGAAGCGAGCAATGCGGGAATAGACCGTCTTTGCGAACCGCCTGTGCGGCGAACGCGCATTGCTGGCGTATCTCTGACCATAACCGCCCCTCACCTCCGTTCGCAACTGTCGACGGCTGCAAACGGTCGCGCGCAAACGCACTTCGTGGAATGGCGCTTGCGCCACCGCCGGGGGGAGACCGCGCTGGCAAACTGCATATATATATTACACCTCCCGCGGTTAGCGGGCTCGCGGTCCAGCGCCAGATCGGGTTTCAGGGCAGGACCAGGATCGCGCACGCATTGCGATGCGCTGTCTTTATCTTGATGACTTCATTTTGATAACTTCGTCGCTCGGCACCGAGCGTCGGCAGGCCGGGTCTGGCATGGCACGCATTCGGGCTGTGACGACTGAACGTCCTCCCCCGATTCAAGCTTCACGGAATCGCTACTCTTACAGCCAGTTAACTACGGAAATCCGCCTCGCAGCAATACCACTATTGGGCTAGGCAATCGGCTGTAATCCCGCTTGACAAAGCATGTCTGATGCAGGAAACTATAAAAGCTGTCTTCGGGCCATAGAATTGTGGCTGCGAGTGCCATTCCCCCGCCTAAAGCCCGGACCGGAACTCAATTAAAGAATGTTAGCTTGATCGTGGTTATGACCGGGATGTGTCCGGTCACGCCCAGGAGAACTCCTCGTGAGGGTTCGGGTGCGTGACAGGACCGCCGTTTTCGAACCGAGGAGAACACAGTGTCGATGGCTCCGAGCACCAACGGCTTTTTGCTGCTAGATGGTGGATTGAATCTGATTGCAGCGAACGATCCAGCCCTTCAAATCCTCAGCTTCCCCGGCGGGGAGAAAATCAAGCAACCCAAAGTTTTTCTTGCGGATCGGGTCCGCACCACCCTCCTCGACCATGGGACTCAAAACGGACCGGCTTTCGTCAAAGAGTTCAGGTCGGGTAAACGCCGCTACATTTGCAGGAACTTTCGAGTCGACTGTAACGGACATTATGCCGTGCAGCCCGCTTTCGCTGTGCTGCTGGAGCGGAATGCAGCGGGCAGTACTGGGCTCATAGAAATCTCTGAACAGTTTAATCTGACGCAACGTGAACGTGAAACGGTAGAGTTACTTCTAAAAGGTCTTACCAGCAAAGAGATTGCAAACCGGATGCAGATCAGTGTAAACACCGTAAAAGCGTTCCTTCGACTGGTAATGGTCAAAATGAAAGTTTCAAACCGTTCTGGGATTGCCGGGAAGGTTGCCGGATCCAGGTCAAACGCTTGAGTTTTGCGCATTCGAAGTGAAAAGCGGGTTAGTTCGATTGAAGAATTTACTCGATCCGCAACTTCGTGCATCATGCGTTTTACTATGAGCTATCCCCCAGATCGAGAGCGACGCCAGCATGAGCGTTACCCGCAGGTGCTGGAAGTGCATGCCCGGACTTTGCTATCGGGTCAGACGGCGAGCGCCCCGCCAAAGGAATTTGATGGCCGCATTCACAATCTCAGCAACGGCGGCGTTTGCATCCTCAGCCAGTGCGCACTTCAGGCGGACACTTTCCTGTGCTGCGATTTGCCTGTGTTCGATGCCCCGGTTTCGATTCCCACGCTCATGCGAGTGCGATGGACCGCCAAGAGCGGAAACAAGTCTGCGAGCTGCAACATCAGCGGACTTCAGTTTGTTGTCTAGCAGCGCGATCGCTATTGCCGGAAAACGGCCGGCTTTCATTGTTGTCCGACCTACTCCGATGTGCTAACCCAAATGGGTTAGTACGAATTGAGAATTTTCAGGGATTAGTCCAGTCGATATAGTTCTATTTGGTTAGTTCTTGCTCTACCCTCCCCCCGAATAGGCAGGAGTCCGCCATGAAGCTTTGGCCAACCGGTCGTGCGACCAGTAGTCTTAGTGTGATCATTTCCTTTGGAGTGTTCTTGAGTTGCGGTTCGGGGAGCACATCACGCAGTTCGGGGAACACATCACAAGGGGGAAACGCGACAAAACTCACACAAATCACGATTACTCCCGCTAACCAGACCATTGCGAAAGGCGCGACACTACAGCTCAGCGCTACGGGCTATGATGCTAATGGAACTGCGCAAGCCTTAGGTGCTTCCATGACTTGGCAGACGAGCAAGTCAGCCGTGGCCACGATCAACACTCAAGGCGACGTGACTGGCGTGGCCGTGGGCGTCACGCAAGTGTCTGCGACCTATCAAGGGGTAACCGGCAGCACGTCGGTCACGGTTGGGCCAGCGGCGCTGGTATCCATCGGGGTCACACCGGCTAGCGGGACGGTTCCGGCCGGGCTGCCGCTGCAGTTTTCAGCCACGGGGGCATACAGCGACGGCAGCACGCAGGTTTTGACCTCGTCGACGACGTGGAGTTCGTCGGCGCCTTCGGTTGCGACGATCAATGCGGGGGGCCTGGCCAGCGGCTTAATTGTGGGCGGCACGACGATCACGGCTGTTTCGGGCACCGTACAGGGCGCGGCGATGCTGACGGTGACCTCACCGGTTCTTGCCTCAGTTAGCGTGACGCCAGCCAATGCTTCGATTGACGCAGGGGACACGCAGCAGTTCACGGCCATGGGAACGTACAGCGACGGGAGCACGCAGAATCTGACGAGCACGGCGGCGTGGAGTTCATCCGCGTCTGCAATCGCCAGTGTGAGCTCGGCCGGTGCGGCTCTTGGCAACACAGTCGGAACGGCCACGATCAGCGCGACCGCCGGATCCTTCACCGGAACCGCGAGCGTGACGGTGACTCCCCCTGTGGTGGTCGCCTTGAACATCGCTCCGGCAACAGTATCCATGGTTCTCGAAAGCAGCAGTCAGCTGCAGGCGATGGCAACGATGAGCAATGGAACAACCGAGAACATGACCGGAACCGTAGCGTGGAGTTCGGCGCAGCCAAACATAGCGAGTGTGAACAGCGGCGGACTGGTGACCGCCAACAACGTGGGCTCGACGACGATCCTCGCAGCAGACAACGGTGTCACTGGATCGGCTACTGTCACCGTAACGCCACTCCTCCGCCTCTTCTTCACCACCTATTACTCCAATGCAAATTACGCTGGTGTGCCGGATGCAACCTTGCGTATCGTCAACGACGGCAACACAGACGGCAACCTGTACGCGGACATCTACGTGCTCGATGACAGCCAGGAACTGCAGGAGTGCTGCGGCTGCCTCGTATCAAAGGACGGCCTGCTCTCGGAATCCGTGAATACTGAACTCACGGCTAGCTCCCTGACCGGGAAGGTGAACCACCGTGGCGCCATCAAGATCATTTCGGATGCGAACGCTAACGGTTGGGACAATGGCGGTGGCAGTGCCGTCAAGCCGACGGAGGGACTACGGGTATCGGCTACGCACGTGCAGTCGCTGAAGAACGAGTTTGTTGGCGCGACTGACCCTGGTGGTGCAGCCGATTGGGCCGTTACCGAAACCGAGGCCAACGTCGCGAACCTGGGGGCGGTCGAAAAAGCGCTGTTGCCGGAAGAGTGTGGATTTATAGTAGGCACTCAGGGCCAGGCCGGCCTGGGCAGCGGAGCGGGAGTCTGTACCTGCACTCCGGAAGACAACGACTTCTAGTCGAAAGTAATAACTGCTTTGATTGGTCCGCTTAGTCCAACGTGTTAACACGTACGTGCCATTCTTCTCTTGGCGGGAAGGTCCTACGCTGTGCATGAGCCGCACCTTTAGCAAGCGAATTAGGTGCAAACTTAGCGCTGCGTAAAGCCCAGGAGACTTTCTCGCGGGGCAGTTCGGTGCTATGGCCTAGAAGTAGCTTCTGGCGCTATGTTTCCGGGCCGGCAGTATCTTCCAGGAATTTTCACTTGACAAAGAGAAGTCATGATTCGAAGGCTAAGTGCATCTCTGCTTACCGTGATCGCGATGGTGTCGATCGCGAGTATCGTTTGTCGGGCGCAGATGCCGGCCTTGATGACGCGTCATGTGCGTGAAGTAACTGTCAATGGGCAGGCGCCGCCCGTCGGACGGCTCCCCGCAACCGAAGTCATGCGCCTCGTCCTTGTTCTGCCGCTTCGTCATCAGCCAGAGCTGGAAAGCTTCCTGCAAGAACTCTATGATCCTTCGAGCCCCTCCTACCGGCACTTCCTCACGGTGCAAGAGTTCACCGCGCGGTTTGGTCCCAGCCAGGAGGATTATGACGCCGTGATTCATTTCGCGGAAGCCAACGGCCTCGCCGTGGTGGGGACTTCCCGCAATCGCATGAACGTGGATGTGGAGGCGCCGGTGGCGAGGATTGAGAAAGCCTTGCATGTGAACATGGGCGTCTACCAGCACCCCACCGAAAACCGCACCTTCTATGCACCCAGTCGGGAGCCTACCGTGGACCTGCCGTTCCCGCTGTGGCACATTGCGGGTCTGGATAATTATTCGATCCCGCGTCCCCTCGTGCGGCAGGCAAATTTCCGCGTGAAACCCAACGCCACGACTGGCTCCGGCCCGGAAGCTTCTTTTCTCGGCAGCGACATGAGGGCGGCCTACTACACGGGAACGGCCCTGACCGGCAGCGGGCAATCGCTCGGGTTGCTGGAGTTTTACGGTGTCGATTTGGCCGACCTGAACACTTACTACACTAACGCGGGTCAAACGAACAATGTCCCGATCACTCTCTTATCCACGGACGGTACGAGCACGAGCTGTGTCTATCCGAGCTGTGACGACACCGAACAAACCATAGACATGACCCAGGCGCTCGGCATGGCCCCAGGCCTGTCCAACTTGGTCGTGTATGTGGGAGCAACCGATTCGGCCATCTTTAACGCAATGGCTACAGCCAGTCCGCTTAACGCGCAATTGAGCTCTTCGTGGATATGGAACCCGGCGGACCCCAGCAAGGACAACCCGTACTTTGAGGAGTTCGCGGCGCAGGGCCAGAACTTGTTCCAAGCCGCTGGTGACAGTGGTGCGTGGGACTATTACACTTACCCGGCGGATGATGTTTACCTCACCTCGGTCGGCGGCACGGACTTAGAGACAGGCAGCGCGGGCGGTCTCTGGAGTTCGGAAACCGCTTGGGGCGACGGTGGCGGCGGCATTTCGCCGAACAGGTTTGCGATTCCCTCCTGGCAGGCGGCCACGGCCAGCGACTGCTCCAAGTGTTCCAAGACTTATCGCAACGGCCCGGACGTTTCGGCAAACGCGAATTTTACCTTTTACGTTTGTGCCGACCAAACTACCTGCAGCGCCAACGAGTATGGCGGAACCAGTTTTGCAGCGCCCATGTGGGCCGGCTATCTGGCTCTTGCCAATCAACAGGCGGTTGCCAACGGCAATGGGCCGATCGGCTTCATCAATCCGACCCTTTATACGATTGGTTTGGGTTCGAACTATGACAGCGATTTCCACGACATCACCAGTGGGAGCAATGGCTATTCAGCAACAATCGGCTACGACTTGGCGACTGGCTGGGGCAGTCCGAACGGACCGGGCCTGATCAACGCACTGGCCGGAACCCCGTCGAGTCCTGGCTTCAGCCTTTCCGCCTCGCCCGCTTCGGTCTCAGTGGCGCAGGGGAACTCGGGAAACTCCACCATTAGTAGTACGGTGACCGGCGGCTTCGACTCGGCCGTTACCTTGTCTGCGACTGGCCAACCAACGGGCGTGACTGTGAGCTTCAGCCCAACTTCGATTACCGGGGCCGGAACTTCGACGATGACGATGGCGGTGGCTTCATCGACAGTCACGGGCACGTACAGCATTACGGTGACCGGAACGTCGACCGGAACCTCGGGCAGCACCAGCGAAACGACTACGGTCTCCCTGACAGTGACCGTGCCTCCTAGCTACACGATCGGCGCAGCACCCGCTTCGGTCTCAGTGGCGCAGGGGAGTTCGGGAGGCTCCACGATTAGTAGTGCGGTGACGGGCGGCTTTAACTCGGCCATTACCTTGTCTGCGACGGGCCAGCCAACGGGCGTGACCGTGAGCTTCAGCCCAACTTCGATTACCGGGGCTGGAACTTCGACCATGACGATGGCGGTGGCTTCATCGACAGTTACGGGCACGTACAGCATTACAGTGACCGGAACCTCGACCGGAACCTCGGGCAGCACCAGCGAAACGACCACGGTCTCCCTGACAGTGATCGGGGCGACTCCTAGCTTCACCATCAGCGCGGCACCCGCTTCGGTCTCGGTGGCGCAGGGGAGCTCGGTAGGCTCCACGATTAGTAGTACGGTGACGGGCGGTTTTAGCTCGGCGATTACTTTGTCTGCGACGGGCCAGCCCACGGGCGTGACTGTGAGCTTCAACCCAACTTCGATTAACGGGGCTGGAACTTCAATCATGACGATGACGGTGGGTTCATCCACAGTCACCGGCACGTACAGCATTACGGTGACCGGAACATCGACCGGAACCTCGGGCAGCACCAGCGAAACGACCACGGTCTCCCTGACAGTGACCGGGACGACTGCTAGCTTCACCATCAGCGCGGCACCCGCATCGATTAGCGTTGCCAGGGGTAGCTCCGGCACCTCCACTATCACCACGGTGGTTTCTGGGGGCTTTAATAAGGCCATTACCTTGTCTGCGACCGGCCAGCCCACAGGGGTGACCGTGAGCTTCAGCCCAAACATATTTGCCGGGGCTGGAACTTCGACCATGACGGTTACTGTTGGCAAGAGCGCCGGGCTTGGAGACCACACGATCACCATAACGGGTAAGAGCGGAGGTGTGACCGAAACGACTACGGTCACCCTCGACGTCCTGATCTAGTGACAGTGAAATGTTTCCGTGCTCGCGGCCTCGGAAGTCAGCGATGAAACGCCTGGACCCATCACTGGTGAGGCTTGGGTCGGCCACTCCAAAAATGCAAGGCGCGATGGCGACCCTCTGCGACTTGGGCGCGAAATGCCTCGCCGAGGACGGCAGCGTCCCCGACAAAGGGGTTTTCCTTATCGGCGCGATCGAAGGAAATCAACGCCTCCTGCGGCTGGTCCAGCGCCAGTTGCGCGTAGCCCAATCTCAGGTAGAGCCAATGGGGCCGATCGGACCGTTCCGCCGCGTGATTGAGAATTCGCGCTTCATCGGCGTAGCGTCCGAGTTGTTCGTATCGCGCGGCGAGAGCCAGAGCCGCATCATCGGAGCCGAGTTCGCTGGAGGTGTATAACTCGCGATCGGCCTCTGCCCATCGGCCGAGATTCTGGAGAGCGAAGCCCCGCGCCAGGTGCAGGAACGCACTGTCAGAGAAAATGCTTTCTGCGCGGTCCAGGGAAGCCAACGCTTCCGCGGGTCTCCCCAGGTCAAGAAGAATATAGCCTGCGTTCACGTAGTAGCGGAACGCTTCCGCGCGACCGCGACTACTGCCGATTTCAGGAGGAGGATGATCAAAGCGGATTTTGTTGCAGTCAATCTGCAGACGGCTGAGCAAGGCGGCGGTCTCCGGTTTGACGCGCACAAAAATGGCGGCATGGGTGTCAAGATACACTGGGCGCCATTGCCGGCTTGCGCAGAACGTCCCCAATTCGCCCAGCGATCCACTCAGGTCATGATCGGTGGAGAAGAGAATCGTATTGAGATTGTGGCTCTCGGCCTCCAGTTGCCAGGCCGGCGAATCAAGCGGCTGGGCGAGCAATTCAATGGAACGGAGGAACAGCGCATTGCCGAAAGGGATGGCGCGGCCATCGATGTAGTCTGGGTAAGATGGCGAGAGCGCCCAGGCTACAAAACCGCCGGCGGTGTAGTCATTGAAAATATTGCCGGGAAGCTGCTCACGCAACAGAAAGGCGGCGGCTTCGTTCGGGTACCAGGAGGATAGGCCCGGGCCGAATGCATTGAACAGTTGCGGAGTCTTGAGATAGTAACGGTTTGTAACGAGGTCGGAGACTCTAACCGCAACGAACGAGACCACCACCGCGAGAAACAGCGCCGTCGCGGCCCGGACCTGAGTGCGCCGAATGGCTTGAAACGCCCGAAAACGCCGCGCCCATCCGCGCCCGATGGCATCCGCCAGGATTGATCCGCCAACGACAACGACCACGGAGGCAAAGGGCGCCCTCATCCGCATAGCTTGGATGACGACATAGACAGAAGCCGCAAGCAGCAGGGCTGGAACGATTCGCCGCATATACGCCGCGAAAAGTGCCGCTACAATTGCTGCCATAATCAGCCACCACAGGGCGCTGCTCGGCTCTCGCCACGCGAGCATCTCCGCCATTTTTCCCGTGGTGATGCGCAACCCGGACCACTCGCGAATCCACTTGCTGTGGGTGCCAAGAACGTCGCCTTGCCTGGCCACAGCGACATAGATTCGCGCTCCCCATGGGTTCAACAGGGTTGCCACGGTGGTTGCGAGTAACCACGGAGCTGCATTTCGCAGTCGCTGGAAAGCGGCTGGCCGAAGGCTCGCGACCGCAGCATCGCCGAGCTCCAAAGCAACATAAGCGGCACAGATACCCAGGCCGGCGATAAACCCCAAGTGCAGGTTGGTCCAAAAACACATGAGGATCGGAAGAAGCCACAACGCGCCCCTTCCAGACCGATGGTAGTGCCATAGCAGGCTGAGGAAGGCAGCGAAGAGAACCTCGGTGAACATCTCGGCACGGGGCGCGGTGCGAGCCGCAATCAGGGGGACGGCGATGACCGCCAGAAGCGCTGTGACCGCACCACCATGGCGCAGCAGCAAGGCGACGGTTCCTACGCAGGCTGCGGCACCCAGCCAGGAAAGCAGCGAATAGCCACCCACGGCATACGCGCAATACAAGAGGACTTGCGAGAGCACCGGATAAATCCATTCCTGGCCGCGTGCCGTGTAGGAGAGGACGTCGGTAGACGGGATGCTGTGATGCTGCACGATCCACCGCCCTGTAGCCAACTGCCATCCCAAGTCCATGTCGGCCACGGTACGCAAACCGGCGATTAGTGCATACGTGAGGGCGAGCAAGCCAAGCAGCATCGCAATGCAGGAAGCGGGCTGACGGGAAGAGCGTGATTTTAGCTGAGGAGAGTTTTCGGTTCCAGAGTCTCTGAGGCGACTCAGAACGCGGTCAATTGTGTTGGCACTGAACGCCATAAATGCATTATGCGCAGAGCGGAGCACGGGGTTCAACTAAAGCCTCAGTTTCGGCGGCCGACAGACAGCAGATCGGCGACCGGCATCCGGCGCGGCGCCGCCGCCGTTCATCGCATTGACCTTCAGCGCATTCAGATGGAAGAAGAAAAGACAGCGCGGGCAAGGCCACCATCTCCACCGGGGGTGGTAGCCAAGTCTTTTGCCATTGGAAGCGAAAAAGAAAACGGCTGGGGGAACCCCCCAGCCGTTTTCAAGAAGAAGTGCTGCAATAGCTTTATCCAACAAAAGCTATTTCAGCCCTGCCTTACCGCCCTTCAAGTCGGAAGCCATTGCTTTCGACTAGAAGTCGTAATCTTCCAGCGTGCAAGAGCATGTGCCTTTTCCGCTGCCCAGGCCGGCTTCGTCCTCCGTGCCTGTTATAAAACCACACTCTTCCGGCAGCAGCGCTTTTTCGACCGCTCCGAGGTTCGCGTCGTTTCCATTGGTTTCGGTTAGGGCGTAGGTCCCACCATACGCAGCCTGTACGTGCGTCGCCGACACCCGTAGTCCGGCCTTCGACGTGACGGTAGCGCCGGAGAAATTGTTCCAACCGTTAATATTGGCGTCCGAAAAGATCTTGATGACGCCACGGTAGTTGATCTTCCCAGTCAGGGAATTAGCCGTGAGGTTGTTGTCCACGGATTCCGAGAGCAGACCATCCTTTGATACGAAGCAGCCGCAGCACTCCTGCAGTTCCTGGCTGTCATCGAGTACGTAGATGTCAGCGTACAGAGCGCCGTCTGTGTTGCCGTCGTTGACGATGCGCACTGTAGCGTCTGGCGCACCTTCTGTGTTTGCATTGGAATAGTAGGTGGTGAAAAACACGCTGTTGTCTTGAGCGAAGGCATTTCCCCCCAGCATCAGCGTGATTGCCAGCATCGGAAGCAGCAACAATCCGAGCTTCTTCATTTTTGATCCTCCTGTTTTTGTGTGTCTGTTGTAGCGCCTGATCCTGGGGGAGGGTCAGCTCTGGGCGCTAGCGGCAGGCTGAACCTTTTTCGAGCTCTTCACAAGTACCCATTTGGCCTAAGGGAAAAACACTAGCGTCTGCACTACTACGTATGGGTTAGTTCCCTCCACCCAGCACATACGGCAGATTCCCTGGAGACGTCCCCGCGACTCACGTCTCAACGAGCCATGTGGACTTGTTGCTGGGAGCGGGGAATCCTGTCGTGCACTTCCTTTTGCAGGTCTTTGCTCCGATCATCGGAACAGCACAATCGCCGGAGACTCTCCACACTAGCGGATTAAGGCCCGCACGCATCGTTTCTTTCGCAACTGATGATCTCGTATGTTGATTCGGCGAGAAAACTGCGGGGTAGAGGTTGGAAGATGATTACAGAGCGACGTGGTTGCCTGCGGCATAAGGTGCATGGGCCGATCTTTGCCAGTTTCGATGGGGTCACGGGCGGAATGATTCTGGATCTCAGCGAGCAGGGCCTGTCGATGCAAACGGTCGTCCCCCTCGAAGCTGACCGCTTCGTTCAACTCCGCCTCGATCTGCCGGATTCGAACACCCACCTGGAGACGACTGGCTATATCGCATGGGCGGATGCTCTGGGTCGCGCCGGAGTGCGATTCTCCGAGCTCCCGGTGGAGGCGCGCCAGCGCTTGGATGAGTGGCTGGCACTCAATGACACAGCGCCCAGTCGCAAGGCGCCGAAGCTTACCCTCGACCGAGTGCCTGGGCCGGGCTTGGGCGGCAAGTTTTCAGGCAAGGGGACTTGCGAGCCGCGATCCATTAGTTTGGAAGGCGAGGCTGGTAGTTTGGAAGGCGAAGCCGGTCGTTTGGAAGCGGAAGCTGGGAGTGTGGGAGCCGAAGCTGGCGCAGCCGGGGTCCCTGGTCGATCACCGGTTTCGACCTCAATTCAGTATGAGTTCAATTCGCTTGGGCCGGATCTGAATACGGCGCTGCGGGTGATCGGCGAACGCGCGCGGACGCTCTTACGCGGCAGTGGCGCGGCGATCGCGATCGCCGACGGAGGTCCTATGATGTGCCGGGCCAGCGTCGGAACCGGCGGACCGCCGCTCGGAACCCATGTAGATGTCAACTCGGGCTTTTCCGGGGAGTGCATACGTACAGGAAAAACCCTGCGTTGCGACGACGCCGAGAACGACTCCCGCATCGAAGCCGTGATCTGTCGGCGACTCGGTGTTCGCTCGATAGTGGCCGCACCCATCCGGTACGAACGTGAGGTCGTCGGAGTGCTGGAGGTTTTCTCTCCGCAGTCCTCTGCTTTTGACGAGGGCGATCTCGCGGTTCTGGAGCGTCTGGCACAGACCGTGCTCCTCATGGTGAGCCACACGCAACCTTTCAAGCGCGGTTAGCGCTGGCAATCGCGACTCCTTCCACACTGCTGGTTGGAGCCCTCAAAGCTCTGCTCCCATACGATGCGCTCTTGACACCCTACCGACAATGGATAATAATTCGTCTCCTATCGAAGGTAGTAGCCCGGAACGCGGCTTGTGGGGCCGGTTTTCAAAGATTCTCCCAACCGCAGCGCATGAAGTTGCAAGAGTGAATCCTCGCAGATTGGCTGAAGAGAACCTTCAGATAAGGAGCGTTATGAAGCGAATTTTGTTGCCGCTCAGTTTGTTTGCGCTTTTGTCGTTTGCTGTCGGGTTAGTGTTCATGACGGATTCTCGGAATATAGCGTCGTCCGATTCTGACGCCACGAGAGAGTCATCTAGAGAGTCATCTACTGAAGCGAGTGGCCCGGCTGAGAACACAGCAACCGCAACCGAAGCCAACCAAGCCAAACTGGAGCGGGACACTGGCGGCGAGCGTGACGCTGCCGGCGAGCGTGAGCTGCCGCCCGCGCTGGGGCGCCATCTCGAGGAGTTGATGAGGACAATACCCGGCAACAGTGGCGAGGGTCCCGCCGGTTCAGCGGCAGAATGGAAATTCAGGGCGCAGGCCTACCCTGCAAAGGACATTTCGCTGGCCAAGATTGAAGGCGCGCGCGCCGCCCACGCCGCGCGTCTGGCGAAGGGCCTGGCCAGCGCCGACGCCGCGTCAGTTGCCGCAACCTGGGTGTCATTGGGGCCCAGTAGCGCGCTTTATCCCCTGACGTCCCTGCGCAACTCATCGAGCTACGTGCCCAATGCCTATTTGGCCGGAGGGCGTACGACGGCATTGGCGATCGATCCAGGGTGCGTTCCCGGCAACTGCCGGCTGTGGGCTACTCCCGCTGGTGGCGGCGTGTGGCGCACCAACGATGCCCTGAAAGCTCAACCGGTTTGGACCTACCTGGCTGGCTCCTTTGGCATTAACGCTGCGGGATCGGTGGAACTAGACCCGAACAACAGCAACAATGTGTGGGTCGGGACGGGCGAAGCGAATCAATCGGGCGACAGCGAAGCCGGTGTCGGTCTGTATAAGTCCACCGATGGAGGTGACACCTGGAGTGGGCCAATTGGCAAGGACGTTTTCAACGGTAATGCTATCGGTTCGATTGCCTTCGACCCAGCGGATTCCAACACCATGTACGTAGCGACGGATGGCGCAGTCCGGGGCATAGCCTCTGTATTTGGTGGCGAGGTATACCCGGCGATTCCGGATGCCCCTCCATTCGGACTCTACAAATCGACGGATGGTGGAGTTACGTGGTCGTTTATCTTCAACGGCGCCGCTTCGACGGCGGGCTGCAGAAACACGCTCAATGTCGTTTTTGACCTAACTCTTTGCTCGCCGAACGGTGTGCGGAGAGTGGCGCTCGATCCCTCCAATCCCAATATCGTCTACGCTTCAGCGTACGCCAAGGGAGTCTGGCGCTCTAACGACGGTGGCAACACCTGGAATCAGATATTCCTCCCGATCGCCAATCCGGTCGCCACCGGCTTTACGGAGAGGCCGGAGATTGCAGTCACCAAGTTGCCGAACGGCAATACCCGCATGTACCTGTCCATCGGGCAGATTGGTACGCCGCCGGCGCAGGTGTTCATCAGCAACAACGTGGCTACCGGAACTCCCAATTTCTTCCTTCTGTCCAGTAAGAATCCTGCTTCTCCCGGATACGCCACCTACAATATGTGCACCGGGCAATGCTGGTACGACAACTTTGTGTACACGCCTCCGGGGAACCCGGACGTCGTATATATCGGCGGATGTTACCAGTATGGAGAAACGGGAAACATCTCGAATGGGCGCGGCGTCGTGCTTTCCACGGATGGCGGGAAGACCTTCACCGATATGACGATGGACGCGACCGACGTCGTGCATCCCAACGGTTTGCATCCGGATGAGCACTCTCTGGTTACCAACCCCGGCAACCCGCTGCAATTCTTCGAGAGCAGCGACGGCGGAATCATGCGCTCCAGCGGAGCCTTGGCCGACATTTCCGCGAACTGCAGTTCGCGCGGGCTTTCGGGCGCAGCGCTTACCCGTTGCCAACAACTGCTCTCCCAGGTTCCGACTCAGCTCCAGGGCCTGAACAAAGGAGTATCCTCGCTGCAGTTTTACAGCGTGTCCATAAGCCCGTTCGACTCAACCCTCGTGCAGGGCGGCACGCAGGACAATGGCACGTGGCAGTCTACTACCACGCCCGGCCTGTTTAAGCAAACCATGTTTGGCGACGGCGGGCAGTCCGGGTTTGACGTGGTCAACCCGAACTTCCGCTTCCACACTTATTACTACGCCAGCCCTGACGTGAACTTCAGCAATGGCGCCACTTACGACTGGAACTGGATTGGCGACCCCATCTACGGTACGGGCGAGGAATTCTACGTTCCCATCATCAGCGATCCCGCGGTTAGCGGGACGATGTACGTGGGAACGGGTACGGCTTATCGCACCAAGACGCATGGAATGGGCTCCATGACCCTGTCAGAGTTTCGCCAGCATTGCAATGAATTCACCGGCGATTTCACCGTGGAGTGCGGTGACTGGGTGACAATCGGCGCCACCTCGCTGACCGACCCAAGTCTAGGCACCTGGGCGGGAGGGTCTGTGGCCGCGGTGCAAAGGACTGCATCCGACACCTCCACGCTATGGGCGGCGACGAGCACCGGACGCGTCTTTATTTCAAGCAATGCGGATGCCGAGCCGAATACCTCGGTCGTGTTCACGCGTATCGATACCAGTTCGTCGGCCGCTCCGAACCGTTTCGTGACTGGAATCGCCATCGACCCAGCAAACTCCAATCACGCCTGGATCTCGTATGACGGTTACAGCAAAAGCACGCCGTCAACTCCGGGCCATGTGTTCGAGGTGACCTATGACCCAGTGGCACAGACGGCGACTTTCACCGACCGCAGCTACGACTTAAGCGACCTTCCGATCAACGATGTCGTGCTCGACACCGTGACGGGAGACCTTTACACGTCCAGCGATTTTGGCGTGTATCGTTTACGATCGGGGTCGACGTCCTGGGGGCTTGCGGCGAAGGGTATGCCTAACGTGGAGATCCCGGGCTTGACCATCGTACCGAACGCGCGCTTGCTTTACGCAGCCTCGCATGGTCTGGGCGTCTGGGTATTGAACCTTCCCTGAAGCAGCACAGGTGATGCCGTCGGCTACGTTATGGCTCCCGGTATCTTCCACATCCCGGGGATCGTGAGCGCGCTTGCAGTTCGGTCAGAGTTTATGGATAGACAATACTAGTTAAGCATCCGCAGCGCCCTTTTGCTCAGCGGCTTTATAGTAGATACGACATCCCGCTGGGGATCGACTACGATCGCTCCACCTTCCGACGCCAGCATGGGAGAAGCGTGAGACAGACGGCCCAGGTAAACCTGCTCGATGTGCATAGCGCCCTTGCCGCGCACGGCTGGCTCGTGGCCAGCGAGCAACAGCGCGGCCAGTTCTGACGCTTGGGCGCGAATCTCGGGAACGGCGATAGTCTCCCATAAACCTGCCTTGCGCAGGGGCCCGAGCGTATACAGAATGTCCGACGCCACGCCCTCAGCATCGATCAAGGCGCCATCCGAGGCAACGTCCAGCCCCAGGAACAGCGGGTCCGGACGAACCATTTTCCGTTGCAGCAGATTCGCCAGCAAGGCATGATCCACCTTCCGGTAATCCCCCTCGGGCCCCGTACAGTTGATGACCCGGTTTACGTAAAGCCGCTTAAGTTCGCCGGTCTTCGGTTCGCGGTACGTCACGTCGACTCCGTCAATGTCTTCCGAGTATTTCGTGATCCGGCCCGTATGGGTCTGGATCTGACCGCTCATCGTTTCCGCCGCTAGCATGGTGCCGATTTGCGGTGCGATGCGATGACGATGCACATCCCAGTACGGCCGCAGGTGACGAAGAAATCTCTGCTGCTCAGGACGCGGAAGCGAGCGCCAAATATCTTGCGTGAAAGGACGAAGAGAGTCGATCACCGAACGCCAGTCGCCGCCCAATCTTTCCGCAGCTTCTGCCTGAGTGCGAATCAAGCGCAACAATGCGCGGGCGGTCTTGGGAGACCTCTTGTCCCAAAAAGACGGCCAGGGAGAAATCGCTTTGTGGACCTGCGGCAGCAGCCCGCGGCGGGAAACTATGTGAATGGTGCCGCGGAATCCCTGCTGGCGAAGACTGAGGACGACGTCCACACTGGTGAGGCCCGAGCCGACCAGAAGAACACTCTGGTTTGAAAGGAGGTCGCCGATCGCGCGATTCGTCCAGGGATTCGCGACATAGTGCCGGTTCTGCGCCGGTTTTCCCGGGAAGCGGAGATCTCCCGGCGGGAAATGGCCCACCGCGAGGACGACCTTGTTGGCCAACACAGTCTGCCCACTGCGAAGATTGACTTGCGCGCGATCGCCGGCGCGATCCACGGAAACGACTTCATCTTCCACATGTTCGAATTGTCCGGGATGACGTTCGATTTCTTCCCGCAGCAGAGAATCAGCGTATTGCCCGTAAACCAGGCGGGGCAAGAAATCGTCCGGCTGCGCGCCGGAATCATAGTTGGAACGGGCCCAGCGCAGAAAATGTTCGGGATCGTCCGGGTAGGCGCTCATGTTTTTCGCCGGAACATTGAGTAAATGTTCTTTGCATTGCGTCCCGTAGGCCACTCCAGAACCGAGTCGCGCGCCTTTCTCGATGAGGACGACGGAGACGGTGCTGCGTGACTTCCGCAATAACTGGGCCGCGACCACCGCCCCGGTGAATCCCCCGCCGACGATCGCGATGGAGAACGGTGCGCCTGTCCGGCTCCTTTCGATTCGATTCGTCTCCAATTGCCCTCCGTATAAATGTATGTCTATTAATGTACTAGACATGCATTTAAAGGTCCTATCGGCCCCCCGCCGATTCAAAGAGTTAAGTCGTTTGTTGTGAAGCCCGCGCTACTCGAAAGGAAAAAGTCTGCACATTGAGGGATGCCTGCGTACGCCTTCACCCGTGGTCATAAGCCTGCCATCCGATTTGCGCCAACCACTAAACCAAGCGTCAGGCACGCGATCAAGATCTCCCCGATAAACCCCACGATAAACGGACGCAGGCCCTGTTTAGACATGTCGCGAATGTTCGTGCGCAGGCCGACACCCGCGAAAGTCAGCAGGAATGCCCATTTTGACAGATTCCCCAGCGACGCGACTTGTCCTTTGCTAAACGCGTGAAAGCCGACGAGCAATGACATAAAGAGAAAACCGAGGACGAACTTGGGGAACTTCTTCCACAGGAACGCGGCTTTGTTGGTGACGGTTTCGGCTTGGCCCCGACCAGCCCAGTAGAGAGCGTATGCCAGGACAACGAATCCAATCATGGCATTGCGAGTCGTCTTGGCGAGCACGGCAACTTTGCCTGCAGCGTCCGAATACAGCGCGCCGGCGGCGGTTGCCTCGGCCGTATTGTCGATCCCCAGTCCAGCCCACATGCCGTAGGAAACGTCGTTCATGTGCAGACCGTGCGCAATGGCCGGAAATGTGAACAGGGCCAGCGCTCCGAGTGCCAGGACCGCAGCGATCGCGAAAGAGGAATCCTCGTCGTCCGCATCGATTGCGCCCTTGGCGGCGATGATGGCGGAAACGCCACAGACCGAGGAGCCTATGGCCAGCAGCGATGTGAGCTTCGGCTTTAGCTTGAACAACCGTCCCAAGAGGGTCATCAGTGCCAGGGAAAGGGTGATTTCAATTACGACGAGTCCCAGGCTGATGCTTCCCAGTTTCAGAACATCGGCCAACACAAAGCGCGCGCCGAGAAGCACAATCCCAAGTTTCAGCCAGAACTCGTAGGTGGCGATGCCAGGTTGAAAGAATCGTGGGATTGCGACGGTGTTGGATATAACCAGGCCTATGAGGATCGCCCAAAGAACGTACTCGATGTTGGGAAACGTCCAATGGTGCGCTTTGGCGTAGGCATTAACAGAGTGCTCCAGAATCTTGCCGCTGTACCCGATCCCGGCCAGCAGAAGAACACCGGGCACGAGTCTCAGCCCATTCAGCAGCGGATGGCCGGACTCCACATGCGGCAGGGAAATCGAAGATGCCATAACTTTTCTCCGTCACAAAAGAAACTTGAGTTGCCGTTTGAGCGCTACCAGGGGACGTTTTTAAGAATGTCGAATCTCACTGCCAGGGCCAGCAAGAAGGCAAGAATTACCGCCCAGGCATCCAGCGAAAGCGAGGTCCCCTTGCTTGAGGGAGTGGTAGTGGACGTGTCTGTTGACATGGGAACTTCTCCTTTAATCATTGACCCTCTAATCGTTGACCCTCTGATCATTGACCCTCGCCCCCGCCAAGATCGGCAGCACACTGGGCTCGGCTTTCTTCTTTCTGCTGGTCTTCCGGTTGATGGCCATCGGAAGAGAATTTCCCGCAGACCCTCGGCTGATCAGGTCGGCCAGCGTTGTACCGTCCAGGATCCTGGCGGCGGCATCTCGTACTTTGAGAAACACCTTGTACAGGGCGATGTGATCCGCATCGCGATCAATCAGAATGCGCAACTGCGCGGCATCGCCAAACGGCGCTAGCGGTCCGTCAATCAAGCGGATAATTTCGCTCAACCGAATCTCCGACGGTCCTCGGCGCAACTGGTATCCGCCCTTGGCGCCGCGCACACTCTCCACAAGGCGCGCATTCTTCAGTTCTAGAAGAATCAGCTCCAGGAACTTTTCCGGCAGATTTTCTTCGTAGGCAATGTCGCGGATCCGGATCGCCCCCTGGGTATAACGCCGGGCCAGCACCATCATCGCCTGCAACGCATACAGCCCTTTTTGGGAAACCTTCATGGTATCTCGCTTGCCAGTATATCTATTTCAATAATAGACATTATAGAAAATGCAAGCGCGCTGCCAAAGCACTAAATTCATCCGCCCAGACCGATTATGTGATTTCAGCAAGTTCCCGCGGGAAGCAGGACTCCAAGAAAGGGGCCCTGCGCAAGGATTTTCACTTACGGAAAGTGGGGCTCCCTCACCTTGGGCACGAATCTGGGGATTCCGCATCGCGGAATACCACTGCTCCGCAGACACTATGAGCGGTGCGCATCCATGCGCTCTCATTGCCGCGAACTTGAAGTGGCAATAGTCTATTCAGCACAGGCACATAATAGGTCGTCAATGCCGACTCTGGCCAGCCTCGTTCGCGCTTCCGCCAATTGCTTCTTCCGAGGCCGCAATCAGCAGAAGCCGCGAAAATAACCACCAGCACGATCCCAGCCCACGAGGCAAATTCCCCTGGGGGCCTTTTTCAAAAGCCGTAAGACATCTGAACCCCAACCTGGTGACGGGCCTGGAGATTAATGCCGGAAGCACCGGAGCCATAAACATAGCCCGCGATCTGGGCCACGCCGAAGTCGAAGTTCAGTTTGTACTTCGAGGTGGGAACGAAACGCGCGGCGTAGGTGAGCGTCGTCGGAATGTTAAGCGCGGGCACACCATGGACCGTGCCGTCGAAATAGTAGGGATGGTGAGGTTGCTGCGCCGCTTCCGAGGCGAGGATGAGCGTGCTCTTGCCAGGCAATTTGACGACGAATGCGACCGCGCCAAAAGCGCGCGCTTGCCAATCGGGCGCGTTACCACCCAGGCCCCAGAGCTCGGCGTCGGTTTCCCGAACCCCGGCGTTCAGCACGATCGGCACATGCTTTGTCGGGACAACCTTGGTCGCAACTACGTAGAAGTCCGCATCAGCTTTGCCGCCTACTGTCGCCGGATTGTTTGAGGATTGTTCTACAAAGTTGCCGACGTTGCGCACATTGGGCCGGGCAATGAATCCTGTCGAGATCGCCGGAACCCATTTCGTTTTGCGATAGTTCTCGGGCACCAGATTGACTTTGCCGTTGAAAATGTCAAACCCGTTCTGCCAAAGCGGGCTCAACGCCGCGTTGCTGCCAAACGTGTGAAAGTCGTGCGTGTAGCCAAGCTCGATGCGCTTGCCGATCCCGAGCTCGATTGAGGCCTCGTTGAGTTCACCGATGACCGGGCCGAGGTCGAGGAAATGATACGCCACGACCGGGTGGAATTTCTGGGTCTCAGAGGAAGCGGTGTAGGCTAGCGGGGTGACGAATACGCCGGTCTCGCCCTCCCACCCCAAGGCTTGGGCGTGCAATGGCGTCGTCCAACTCATGGCCAAAGCAATTCCGGCTAGAGTCAGAAGAGCCAACGACCGGGATTGCCAGTTCTTGCGCTGCTTACTTATTGCGTTCATTTTGATCTACCTTTCAAGTTGAAATAGGAACTCAGTGCAAATGTGCGTGGTCGCAGGCACCACGCGTAATGTCAACTATACTAATTTAGTCTATCATAGTACTAGACATTACGGGGACCGCTACGTGACGCCGGTCACAGGTCGCAGTGACACGGAACGGGGTCCAGGTAACCTCCGGGTTGCCCAACTCTTTAGAGTTCCGGTGAGTGGCCCGACTGCTGTGTCACTTGGGTTTGGACTTGAGAGTATTGTCGTCACGCACAAACATGTGTGATCCCGATCACGCAGCATGGAACAATGGGCGTGATAGCTTGCTGTGAGTCTATGTACCTCGCTGACCCCAATTCGCTGCGCTGTTGTTGTGACTGCATGTGTTGTATGCGCCGCAGCGCAGATTGTGAGTTTGCGAGGGATTCAGAAAACGATTAGGACGTAGAGAGAAAAGATTCCCGAACGGCCCACGATCTGCAGATCATGGGCCGTTTTTATTTGCCCGTTCGCGACGTTCCGTTGCGAAGGAATGCTCGACTAAAGGAGATCAAAGATGAAAGCCGCTAAGAACATTACTGAACTCATAGGAAACACACCACTGGTCTATTTGAACAAAGTCGCTGAGGGTAGCAAAGCAACAGTGTTGGCGAAGCTGGAGAGCTTCAATCCTTGCGCCAGCGTAAAGGACCGCATCGGGGTCAGCTTGATCTCAGAAGCTGAGAAAGCAGGGAAGATTACGCCGGGCAAGACCGTTCTAATCGAGCCGACCAGCGGCAACACCGGAATTTCCCTGGCGTTTGTAGCAGCGGTGAAGGGCTACAGGCTCATTCTCACCATGCCCGACACCATGAGCCTGGAGCGGCGTGTGCTCTTGAAAGCATTTGGAGCCGAAATTGTTCTCACGCCTGGCGCCAAAGGCATGAGCGGGGCGGTAGCCAAGGCCGAAAAACTTCTTGCAACAACACAGAACGGGTATGTGCTCCAGCAGTTCGATAATCCCGCAAATCCAAAAATTCACTTCGAGACGACTGGTCCGGAGATCTGGAACGATACCGACGGCACAGTCGACATTTTGGTATCGGGGATTGGGACCGGTGGGACGCTGACCGGCGTCTCGGAATACATCAGGCCCAAGAAGCCCTCGTTCAAAGCGATCGCCGTCGAGCCAGCGGAAAGCCCAGTGCTCTCAGGAGGATCGCCATCGCCGCATAAGATCCAGGGCATCGGCGCCGGGTTCGTGCCAAAGGTCCTGCGGACGGATTACATCGACGAGATCGTCCAAGTTTCAAGTCCGGATGCCATTGGAATGGCACGTCGCTTGGCACTCGAAGAAGGTCTGCTAGTCGGCATTTCCTCTGGTGCCGCTGCCGTTGCTGCTCTGCGGGTCGGGCAACGGGAAGAAAATGCCGGGAAAACAATCGTGGTGGTGCTCCCGGACTTCGGTGAGCGCTACCTTACCAGCATCTTGTTTGAAAGCCTGACACAGGAGGCGCTCGGACTTAGCGCGGTGGCGTTCTAGTTCATGAGATCTTCGCGTATCCCGAACAGTCTGGTCTGAGTTCTACAGCTCGCAACGTGGGTCATAAACGCGGCCTCTTGGCGTTCAAGTTCCGTGGTGGGGAGGAAGTATTTTGCCGTCGCCATATACTAACCCGTCAAACCGTTCTTTCTGCGAGCCCGTTTCTGCGAGCCGGTAACCTAAACCCTCCAGGGCGAGCTCGTTCTGGGACAAATGCAGAGCCTCAAGCTCTACTCCTCCGGGATGACCGGTTTGCCGCGTCGAACGTGCGCTACAGATCATCCACATTCTTTCTATCGAGTCCGATCCACGCTACGCCGGCGGAACCGTAGGGTTCGGTCTACTGACCGCGTTCCGGAGTGACCTGCTGGTTCGCCTCGAACGTGCGTCCCACTTGATGCCTGCCGAAGGTTTACCTTGTGTAGCCTCGTACCCGGTCTGGACGCGCCCCTCTGGTCGGACGCCAAGTTTACCGGCAGTGTGGGTATCAAGCAGCCCGGTGACTGGCAGATTCTCAGCCTTCTGAAATCCGCGAATGCTCGCCCGGGTTCGGAGACCGAAGACCCCATCGACTTTCGCTCCGTATTGTCCGTTGCCCTGCAGAGCTTCCTGTATCTTCCTGACATCGTTCGGCTGCACGAGAGTGGGCATTGCGGTGGGCACGTCTTTGCTGAGATTGGTTCCGGAAGCGAGCAGAGTTCCGCGTGGTCGGGAAATCCCCGATGTCAGCAATAGGAAGACAATCCCGGCCCATGCGGCTTTGCTGGCTAAGAACACTTCTTCGCCTCGATCAGCACACCTGCACTAGATTCGCTCATTTGCTCTAGCAATACTGTGCAGAATGGCTCATGTCCTGAGGCATCGGACACAATCTTCCTTCGATCCTCGATCCATGCTTTGCTGGGTTTGGAGCCATCCAGAAAAGCGCACGGCAGGATGCGGTTTTTGGATTTACGCGGTCCCGGAAAACGCTTAAAATAAGAGAGACATTGTTATGGCAGAAGGGGGGTGTCTATGTCTCCTGCTCGCCAGCCTAACGGTTCTCCATCGAGAAGGAAAAGCACTCACCAAATCCCAATCGACCTTACACTCCAAATGGGGCGTGAGGCCGTGATTCCAAGTGCAGCAGTGGTGAAGAGGCGTTTCGATCCCCATGCATTCCTCGCAACCATTGGCGAGGGCAGGGAATCTGTGCTTTTTGCCAAGAAACAAACCATCTTCGCGCAAGGGGACACCGCGGATGCGGTGTTTTATGTCCAGACGGGCAAGATAAAACTGACCGTGGTCTCGAAGACTGGCAAAGAAGCGACGATCGGCATATTAGGTAACGGAGATTTTTTCGGTGAAGGTGGTCTTGCCGGTCAGCTCTTACGCATGTCGTCTGCAACAGCGATGACGGATTGCGCGATTCTGCGAATCGAAAAGAAAGCCATGATGGAAGCGCTGCATCGGGAACACGAATTCTCCGACCTGTTCGTGGCCTATCTGTTGGCGCGGAACATCCGTTATGAAGAAGATCTGGTGGATCAGCTTTTCAATTCGAGCGAAAAGAGGCTGGCCCGGATTCTTTTGCTGCTCGCTCATTTTGGCAAGGAAGGCACTCCTGAAGCCGTAGTTCCCAAGATCAGTCAGGAGACCCTGGCGGAAATGATCGGCACCACCCGCTCGCGGGTCAGCTTCTTCATGAACCGGTTCAGAAAATTGGGATTTATTCACTACAACGGCGGGCTGCAAGTCCACAGCTCACTGCTCCACGTGGTCCTGCACGATTAGCTTCCACCCGGCAAACCTGGAGCGCACACCCAGATCCGACCGCAACGGCAAATCGCTAATTTGCTGCATTTGGTTCGAAAAGCGGCGGCATTTTCGTCGCCACCAGCACTTCCAACAAAGTGGCGGTATTGCGTACACTTCCCGAGATGACGAGGAGCGCTTCTGAGACCAGGGGATGTTCCTCCGCCAGTGAGTCGAGGCAGTCACTCACGCTGTACAGTCGTTGAGCCTCTTGCAGGATTGCAGTCGAAGGCATTTGGCGAGCCGACTTCCCTGAGAGCCTAAGGAGAGGAGAACTACAGATGGACTGACTTAGTTCAGAGGATCTGAAAGAGGAGAAGAACTGCTCACTCACTTCAAGGCTACGCTGAATCTTAATGTGTGTCCAATGCGGACGGGACCGGAATCCCGCATTTCAAGACTTGTGCAATTTTGAACAGATTTCCAAAGTGCCGGTGTTGTAGATTGACCCTTCAGCGAGCTACGCGGCCCGAGAGGTCGCCGGGGTCGTTCGCTCTAGTGATGGCGCGGCTGCGAAGGCTGCGCCATTTTTCAAGGTGAACCATGCCACCATCGGCCGACCCGAAACTCTCAAGCGGAATAGTTCTCTGTATAGACGATAACCAAACTGTCCTGGAATGCGAAAAGGCATTCCTCGAAACGTTTGGATATACCGTTCTGACCGCATGCAGCAGCGGCAAGGCACTGGAACTGGCTTCCGTCCATTCGGTTGATGTTGTAATCGTCGACTATCTCATGCCCGAGATGAACGGGCCAGAGGTTGCAATCGAAATGAGACGACTCAGGCCGCAAGCGCCAATCATCATGCTTTCCGCAGCAGTGGATATTCCTGAACAAGCCTTGAAACTGGTAGACGCTTTCGTACCTAAGGATCGTTTGGCCAGCCAGCTGTTACCCACGATCGCACAATTGCACGGATGCGAATCTATCCCTCCGGCTTCGTATGACGCATGACGGCGACGGAGACTCTCAGGGCAGAAAAAGGCACCCTCTGGGAACTCAGGGTGCCCTGGGTATTGCATGCCGATCTGATCCAAGCCAAATCCTTGCCGTTATTTTCCGTTAGAGGACGATCTTACCCTTTGCCCGACTTCCGGCTCTCTGGCTGCTGTTTCTGCTGCAACTGCTGCGTCTGCTGCTGGTGTCTTGCCTGCAACTGCTGCGTCTGCTGCTGATGGCTCTGTTCGACCTGCTGACGCTGCGTGTCATTCGCCTTCTGTTTATCCAGCTTCACGTGCTCCTGGTCCTGCTTCTGCTGGAGTTGGTCTCGTTCCTGTTGCTGCTTCGCAACTTGCTTATCCTGCTGCTGCTGGTACTTCCTGTCTCGCTTCGGCTTGCCCGTATTGGGAGTGTTCCGTGCCACGGGCGGAAGGTCGCGAGGATGGACGGCCGTGGCGGTTCCGCCGGCGCTGTTCTCTGAACGCCCCTGATTTCCTCCCCGATTGGCTGCACTATAAGGCCCTCCTGCCTCTTTGGCCGGTACCGCGGCACGGTCGTTAAAATCTCCGGGCCTGGGTGTCGCTGCCACGCCTGGCTTGCCCATGTTCGCCGACGCGCGTTGCTGCGGGTTGGCTCGGGCGGCCTGCGCATGTTGCGTTTGAACCGCTACCGGCGGAATATGTCTGTCACGCGCCGCCGCCTCTTCTTGTTGGGTCGGACGCGCGCTGATTCCACCGTTGCCGCCGTTGTAACTGACGCGGCTCTCGTTGTTGTAGGTCACGTGGGTGTCGTAAACATTGTGAATGTTAGTGATGTTTACGTTGCTGACGGAACGGTTGTAGAAAAAATGTCCGCCGTCCCAACGCCCACCTTCAAAGCCCGTACCGAAGTAGCCGAAGCCGTAATTGATCCCGCCGTAGAAGCCTACATTCGGCCCCCAGTAACCGTCGTAGAAAACAAATCCGTCGCCGCCCCAACCCCAATAGGCTGGAGTCCACAGGAAACCGATTTCCGGCCCCATCACCCAGGTGCCCGGCACCCAGTAGTAATCGGTGACGTCGTAATCGTAGCCCCAGTAGCCAGGTGTCCAGAGATAACCGTCGCCTGGACAAAGCGGCTGTTCATAGACAGGTAGCGGCGGCGGCCCGATCCTGATGGCCACGCCAATCTGCGCGAACGATGCTGCCGATATCGACAGCACGACGACCCCGAACAACAGCATACGAATGAAACGAATATGCATTGTGATTCCTCTGGCCCATCATCCCTCGCTTGCTCGGTGATTCTCTACTGACGCGGGTTGCGTGGATTCGGGCCGATTTTCATACGACACGTACTGCAGACTCTGTCCTGCTCAGAGAAGTTTCTGAAAGAACTTTCTCATTCCAGAGACGTCCAAATCTGTTCAAAAAAGCTCACTTCCAGCGCGTCGCCTTAGTTCCTGGGCGTCTGGTCAGAAATGGGGCAGTTCCAGGGAGATGAAAAAGCTGACCGAAACCGCTACGCGGTGTCGGACAGCGGAAAATCATGTCCGCTGCAAATGCTTTATCAAATTACTTGTTGTCTCCTCGTGCTTCGGCGATGTGAGGTTTCATTCGCCGGCGGGTCGTGTCTTCGTACCCATTCTCTTCTGCAACCCGCTTTACGCGTGGTCTCCCCCGGGCCGGAAAAAGAGCTCAAACATTCATGAATCGGCTCGCAGCGTTCCTCTCGGCAGCCTGGATGGGAGGCGCCACATGGGCAGGTTGCATGCGATTGGCACAAGCTCGTATGAAGACCCGCATATAAGACTGTGCTACCTGGTCCCACACCATGTGGCGTGCATAGAGGTAAGCACGTTTGCGCATCGCCTCGCGGGCGGCATCGTTGTCCAAAAGTTCAATCGCCGCATCCGCGATGGCGGCTGGGTCCTGGAAGGAAACCAGCACTCCGCGCCCATCGCCCAAGAGTTCGGCGGCGTGCCAGTACGGCGTCGAAATGATTGCTTTCCCGGCTCCCAAGGCATACGCGAGTGTTCCTGATACGGCCTGTGTCTCGTAGCGGTACGGCGTGACGTAAATGTCGGCCGAACCAATCAGCGCGGCCATTTCTTGTGGACTTACGAAGCGGTTGTAGAAGACCACGTTCTCCTCAACTCCGAGCTCCTTGGCTAGGGCCTCCAACTGCAGTCGATATCGATCACCCTCGCGGCGTCTGACATGCGGGTGGGTAGCACCTGCGATTATGTAAACAACGTTGCGGTGCCGAGACAAAATGCGCGGCAGGGCTTGAATCATGCTTTCGAATCCCTTATTTGGAGACAATAGACCGAACGTGAGTAAAACAGTCTTTCCTGTTGAAAACGAATCTTTGTAAGAAGCCGGTTCCGCAAAAGGCAAGTCGGGGATGCCGTGCGGAACCAACTCAATCTTTCGGCTTGGAACTCTAAATATATCTTGCAGAAACTGAGAAGAATGCTCGCTCATAACAATAAGACGATCAGAGCGCTCGGCGATTTCTTGCATGACGACCAGTTGGTCGAGGTCTGGTTCACGAAGAACCGTATGCAGAGTTGTCACGACTGCCATTTTGAGGCGCTGCAGCAGCCGCAAGACATGGCTGCCGGCTTTCCCTCCAAAAATCCCGTACTCGTGCTGCAAACATACAAGATCGACGTTGCTGGAATTGAGAAAGTCGGCGGCGGCTTTATAGGATGAAAGCTCGCTCTCGGTTATCTCAAATCGAACCCGCGCAGGATAGCTGTACCGCGATTGCGGGTCATTGACGGCTACTACGGATACTCCAGCGGCGCCGTACTCAGCAGCAATCGCATCACACAAGTCTGTCGTGAAGGTGGCAATTCCACACTGTCGAGGAAGGTGGTTCCCGATAACCGCCACCCGCACTGGAAGCGAGTGGCTTGGGATCACTTGTACGGATGATGCAGGCCTTCTTTCGAACGCGAGAGGACTCGCTTTGCAGTGCATCAGGGTGTTGGTTGGCGCGGACATCGCAGGCTCCTTGAGCAGTATGGTCTGACTGGAAAAACACCGGAAATGAGCTGAGGGCGCCAGGAGGCTACACCCAAGCCTTCTGGTGCCGGGACTCGTACTGATCTCTCTTCAAACAGCGGTTCGCCGTCCGCTCGATAAGTTAATGATCAGAACCGCCAACGCCACAACAAGCAGCAGGTGGATCAGGGCTCCTCCGCCGAAGTGCAGGCTGAAACCCAAGAGCCACAAAATCAGAAGAACGACGAAAATGGCCCAAAGCATTTCAACCTCCTGTGCTCATTCGCGAGCGCTTCGCGCGAACGGATAGAACAACAAATGATGGACTTTGCGCGCGCTCGAATACGCTGGTGTCGGCTGTTGACAAGCAACAGCAGAGGTCGAGTCCAGAAGCACTACTCTTTGTTGACTTTAGCCTCAGCTTTGGCTCCGCGAACTTCCGCAAGAAACGGCTCGGCCGCGGCTGGCACCGGCACTTTGCCCAACAACAAAGCCCGAGTTGTGACGTTGCCTCCGTAGATCGCGTGCCGAGAATCGCTGTCTTGGCGGAGCGATGCACCCTCCAACGTGAGCCCAGCGAACGCACCCTTGGCACGGGAATAGGTCAGGATCTCTGTATCCAACTTCCAATCCGTACCGGCCTCGGCATGGCGTCCAACTGGACCCGCTGCCGCGGAAGCGTCACCTCCAATTTGGAAATTGCTCGAGAGCAGCCTCTGCATCGCTTTGTCATTCTGAAAGATCATTACCACGTCCACAGCTTCCACCCCGATCTGCAGGCCCCAGCTTCCGCCCGAAATCGTGATGAACGCCGGCGCACTCCAGCCATTCGC
>JBEKWX010000009.1:0-40470 GCA_049512675.1 Terriglobales bacterium
TTCGAGATGAAGTGTTCGAGAAGGAAAGCTCCGATGGGTACGACGCCGCTCAAGGAATGCAGACGGCGCAGCAGGAACGAGGTACCCTCGCCAGCGCGCAGTGGAGCGACGCCGGGCTTGATCATGGGAGCGACGGAATTGGCAGTTGACGCCACGATGACGGCTCCTTACGTGGTCCAGTGTACAAACTGGCTATTATCGGTTTGCGGGGGAAGGGAAGTCAAGAAAGATCGAAGCAGCGTCCTGATTGGTGGGTCACTTTTCGATGCGACGCAATCCAAGCACGAAGTTGACGATGCGCACGATCAAACACGTTCCAGCTGAAACAGCAGCTTGCGGCTGCGAGCTTTCATCGCCGCCGTACCGCTTCGACTAGCCGCGCGTAGAATCTCCACCACACTCGGTCGAATGCTAGGGTCATTCTCCGCCAAGTCGGCCAGCCCCTGAAGAGCGCAGGTCTTGACAATGGAACTGCGGTCGTCCAGATAACTGTTCAACAAAGATGTCGCGAGTTGTCGTTCCTTGGCGTTCAGCAGAAGCCGTGGAACCATGACGGCTAGATGCCAACGCAGTTCTTGCTCCTTCGCCTCGATCGCCAAACCCAACAGCTCCGTCTTGTAGGGCCGCAGGAGCTCACGTTCCCTCCGCGTGACCTTCTCGGTCGCGTCTGCAGCGCGCATTCGCACGAGGGCATCCTCGGACCACAAACCTGCGATCAGCTCTGGAAACAGCCGTGGGTCCTTGGACACCATTGCCGCTACTTGGTCAGAGCGGCCGATTGTCCGTCGATCCCCACCTTCAAGGAGAAGAAGGATGTTTTTTCGCCGCATTGAGACAGTCCGAAAAAACATGATATACCGCGAAAACTATTGGTTCTGGCACTACCACGATTGTTTCTGCTTGGTGTTATGTTGCCGAATACCAAGACAGAAATGCGCGAAAAGCTGCGCCACGATGGCTGTACTGAGCTTTTTCTGCTGGGCTCAACTCAGCAAAGGTCTTGCCGATTTGCGGGGAGTAGAACAGTGGATCATATCCGAATCCATGCTGCCCTCGGGGCGCGTCCAGAATGACGCCTTCAGCGGTGCCGCGGAAGGTGTGAACAGCATGGCCGTCACGGGCGACAACCAGCACGCAGATAAAGCGTGCGGTGCGCTTTTGTTCTGGAACCCCTTTCAGTTCGCGCAGCACGCGCGCGTTGTTGGCTTCGTCATCCGTGTTGCATTCAGCATTGTGTGGTTCGTCGGCGGCATAGCGTGCAGAATGAACCCCGGGAGCGCCGCCGAGGGCGTCAATCTCCAGGCCGGAGTCGTCGGCTAGAACCAGTTCGCCGGGCACGGCCAGACTATAGGACTCTGCTTTCTTGCGCGCGTTCTCCTCGAAGGTGGCTCCGTTTTCGACCACTTCGGGCAGAGAAGCAAAATGCGGGATGTTTGTGATGGTGATGCCGTAGGGTGCGGCGGCTCCGGCGAAATCGCGGAGCTTGCCGGGGTTCGAGGTTGCCACCAGGACGCGACGTTGCATCTTGTCCCCCGTGAGTTTTTCTCTGTGTCACCCTGTGTACTCTGTGGTGAAAAAAGCGATAACCACAGAGGACACGGCAGACACAGCGGATTACACCGGCCGCCCCAGCCGGGTCTTGGGCTGCGTCTTCATCTTCATCCAGGCGACAACGATCACAGCCAGGCTGATCAGCGAGACGATGTCTCCGACGAAACGATCGACCGTCCGGCGGAAGTGAATGTGAACATCGCTGTCTCCGGAGGCAATGGGAATGACGATCAGGCCGGTGACATCGGTTTTCTTCGTTGCAGCGGACTTACCGTTCACGACGACCTCCCATGCCGGGTAGCTGAAAAGGCGCACGGTTAGATTTTGCGGTGCGGCGGCGTGGAGCGTGAAGTGTTTTTCCGTCGGCCCCCACGCCAGCATTTCGCTCTGAACCGCTGCTCCCGTGTCGTCGCTGACGCGGGGAAGACTTTTGTTCAGTTCGTAGGCGTCATCTCCAGCTGGGACGTATTCGTCAGTGCCCTCGTAGCCGGTGCCGTCCGCGACAGCATCGCTCATCTGGCGGATATCGGCGGCCTTCTCCCACCAAGGTGGCTGGAAACGATAGCCGGCGACGATAACCGTGGCTAGCAGAACGGCAGACGCCAGGACGCGCAAGGTCCAGGTCCAACGCTTTGCGCCCATTGCCAGAAGCATTGCCAAAGCGGCGTTCATCG
The DNA here is from genome assembly GCA_049512675.1 of Terriglobales bacterium. Lineage (GTDB taxonomy): Bacteria > Acidobacteriota > Terriglobia > Terriglobales > Acidobacteriaceae > Acidiflorens. Next base: position 2,226 of record JBEKWX010000009.1, read on the forward strand.
ACAGCAGCCAGCGGAAGGGAAGTTGCACGAAGCGGAGCTCGGGCAGGAACTGCCAGAACAAATTGCTCACCGAAAGCAGCAGGAGCGCGCTGAAAACACCCAAGGCGGAAAGCAGCATCCACGGACTTTGGTTGGCGGTTGCCGCACTGCCCGCCACTGGACTGTCGAGAGCTTGCCCTGAGTATGCCGAAGGAGCCTGCCCTGAGCTTGTCGAAGGGTCGGCTGGCCGTACGCATTTCACCTGCCAGCGGCGCGAGGACCAAATGGCGAAAGCGAGGACGCCGATTTCGACCACCGCTACGGTCGAAACCAGAAGATTGAAGCGGTTGTGATCGGGATCGGGAAGGGTGGTGAAAAGAAAATTGTCCTGCGGCCGGACTCCCGGTGACAGGACCTCTCTGATGTTGATCCATCCTTGTTCGTAAATTGCTGGTAGCAGATAAAACGAGGCCAGGCCGACTCCGAGAACCATCGCCAGCGCCGTCCGGACTAGCGTCCGAACTAAGGTCCGAGCTAAGGTCGGAACAACGGGACGCCAGACGTTTGCACCCCAGACCCATGATCGTTTGTGGGCGAGTTCGCGCGCGGCCTCAGTCGCAAGGAAGACCAGCGCCAGCCCGGCGGTCGCGTAATGCATCATCACCGCCGCCGGTATGTTCGTCAGCCAGGCTGCGGCCAGGATGAGACTCAACCCCAGCGCCGGGCGAAGGCCAGGCTCTGATTCCCGCAAAAAGAGCCGCAGAAGACAAAGCAGCATAAGCGGCAGCAGCGCGGATGCCAGCAGTTCGGCGTATGCGCTCCGCCAATAGACGATAAGCAAGTGGTAGGGGTTCAGCTCATAGAATACGGCCGCAAACAACGCGTCCGCGACCGGGAGCCACTCGCGTGCGAGCCGGTACATGGCCGCTCCGGCAAGCGTGAGCGCAATCCAGCAGTACGCGCCCGGCACCATTGTCCAGGGCAGAGCGGCGCCGAGCGCGGCGCCCAGAGTCCAGGAAGCCGGGGGATAAAACAGGAAGCGAGGCTCGCCGTATCCCCAGTACGCCAGCGCGGCCCAGCGCGGATATGCGATGCCATGCTTCCATTGTCCGAGCACTTCCATCCACGAAAACATGTGGAACTCGAAATCATGCCCGGAGGGACTGCCCCACCAGAAAAACGGAGTGATGGCCACCAGACAGCAGCCAGCGAGCACGACCGCGCGCGAGACCGGACTTTTGAACAATTTACCCTAACCTCAAACTGACAGGCTGTGAAAAAGATAACCGGTGGATACCAGGCTCCGAAGCTGCATCTGACGCCCCGTAGAGACGCGGCGGGCCCCGTCTCTAGAGGTAAAACAATTCTATTGCATCAGAAAAATTCTTGAAAAATTAACCGCATTGAAATCATTTAGGGGTGGGGTCGAGGTAATCTGCGATGAATCATGTGGCACAGACCACCGGGGACTCGGCTGACACTAAGCGAAACAGTCAGCCGGGTTCCCGGCTTTTTCTGGGATCGTGTTCGCTGGGATCAGGTTCGGTAGGATCAGGGGCTATCAGCAAAACGCTTAGCGGATGCCTTCTACTGACGGAAGTTTACTGATTGACGCTCGCCGGAGTTCGCTGTTGGTGCAGTTCGGCGAGAAACGCTTCTTCTTCCAGCGCACAGCCGGTCCGCAGCAATTCAAGGAGGGGATCCTCCCCGTCGGGTGTGGCGCTGCTGGTCTGGCCGGGGTCCTGGTTTAAATCGACCGCGCTGGCGACGAGAGCGCGAGGAGAGGTTTCCAGTTGCGGAGTGGCGCCGGGCTGACCAGTGAGGAACTCGATGAACTCGCCGACGCTTTTGCGCTGCTCTTCCGTGCGGGCGGGGAATTCAATGCCCATGCCATGTCCAGGGTGCATGACCCGGACCAAACCTTCGGTGTGAATCTCCAGCCCGGCCGCGCGCAGGCACAGATCGACGGCGGAGGACTGAGGGAATGGAGATTCGGTCTGCACATAGCAGCCGCCCAGACTAAGATCCGTGAGTTTGCATTGTGTGACCGCGTCGGGCTCTTCGGGCAAAGCATCGTGCGAACGGGCCGCCAGCCACGTACTCAGTTCCTCGCGCTTCCCGGCGTCCATGTCGAGAAAGCGCAGGCCGGTCTGACCGTTGGCGGTGCTCCAGGCAACTTCCGCGTCGCCTGCAATGGCCGCGCCGCCGTCGGGCAGCTCGAAGGAGACGTGAACCAGAGCGGCCGATGGAAATGGCTTGGCCGCCAGTACATCCATACCGCCGGTGCTCAGGTCGAGCAGAATGCCTTCAACCGTGTTGCTCTCGTCGATACGAATCGAAACCGCCGCCTGGACGGCGACCCGCAACGCTTGCCGCCTTTCGCGTTTCAGCAGCGCGGTGGCAGCGCGCAAGGTGTTTCGAGCCTGCTCGAAAGTGACCGGCTTAGTGAGGATGAAATGAGCTCCCGCACCGAGGATCGAGCGGATCTGCGAAACTTCGTTTAGCAAGGCAACGGTGACGGGCGGATTGCGGTCGGGACCAACCTGGCGGCCGCAAGCTTCCAGTAGTGGCGAGGCCGTTTCGGGATCGTCGAAGTCGACGATCACCTGATCAAAACGCTCCTCCGCCAGTCGTGTCGCGGCCACCTCGGCCGCGTTCGACCGATCCACCGCAACCCCGAACTGCGCCAGGGCCTGAATCAGCGTTTCCGCAGTCAGGTCATCCTTGGTCACCAATAGTGCCTGCAATATCATCGAACCGAGCCTCCCGCCTCGCGCTCTGCCTCTATGGTCAGGTTTCTAGGGCCAGCGCGGAGTTACGCTACGCCCTGTTTTGGACGCGGCAGGCGAGGATTGAGCGCTGGCCTTGGCAGCCATCGCGTTGGAGTTCTCATCGTCCACCTCCGTCAGGACTGCGCTATCGTCCTCGTTGTCATTTTCGGCAAGCAAAGGCGCGACTTCGCGCAACTTCTCGGCAGCCTGCTGCAGCATCTCGATCTGCTTACCTAGCTGTGTGTACTGCGCCTGCTTGCGGCGCAAAACCTCATGAATATCCTTCATACAACCCCCTGCGCCTGACTGTAGGTTTGGACGAAGGCAAGGTCAATGCAAAACCCGCCGTGGGCTGTTACCCCAGTAATCGAACCATAGGACATAGGAGGACGTAAGCGGACCTCTAAGCGGCCTTCCGGTCAGCTTGGGCTAAGGACACGAAGCAGGCAGACAGTCGCGAGGAGGGGCTGGTCCGACGCGAGAATCGAACCTCCTCCCGCAAAGGCCATCAAGTCGATCAAGCGCCTTGCGCTCAAAATCAAAAGCCCCGCCTTGCGGCGGGGCCATGAAGTGAGGGTTCTGAGCGACCAACTCTAAGTTATGTCCTGATCCTCTTGCGACGGAATATTCCAGCAATACCCACAAGCCCGGTTCCAAGAAGACCCAAAGTTCCGGGTTCCGGGGAAAGGATGACGGTCGAGGTGCCCGTTTTGATGTGCCCGATACCCTGGTTGAGCTGTCCGTTGACCGTATAGATGTCCTGGGTCGTAACCCCTTTCACCCAACGTCCGTTCCACAGCTCGCCGTAGATATCGCCGCTGAGAACGTAGGTCAGGTTCTTGTTGCCCAAGCTAGTCAGAGTCCAATCGATCGGACCGACGAACCAGCCGGTGAAGAGCGCGCAACCTGTGCCGCATTTCGACCCCGTTAATTTGCTTGCCCAGCTGCCGATGCCCGTCACGTCAAATGAAGTGCCGTTCGCCGAAGTGATCGTGCCCCCGGCAAAAGTTCCGCCATACCGGAGTGTACCGGTGAGCAGAGCACCGGTCACGAAGCTCACGGTGCCGAGGGCGTTATTAGGATTAGCTTTGAAGCCGTCCCAGCTCAGCAGTTGCGATCCGGTGGATGTGATACCCGTGGTCAAAACGCTAATCGAGCCATACTGGTTCCCGAAAGTAATTGTGTCCGCCCAAGTAGCGATCGGCAAGACCAAGGACAGCAGTGCCAGAACCAACACTCGCCTCATATTACTTCCCTCCCTATTTTGTGCCTTTTTTCCCGAGATTCGCCTCGAAAGACGTTCAAGGCGCAGGTCGACTTAGTTCGTAGCTGCATTTGTCATTCCAAAAACTGCAGAAATCTGTTGCTATTACTTATCAATAACTTACAACAACTCTCTGCGCGTCATCGACGCTCCTGGACTGCAATCTCCTGCATACTTAGCAACAACCGCTTTCCTTGATCGTACCCGCGGCGCTCAATCCTGCAGGCGGACATGGCGACCACGAGACGGAGCAACTGCGGATTCGCATTCGGCAGGCGAATCTCGCACCTAGAAAAAAATCAAGCCTCCAGAGACCGATCCCCGAGCCCTAGGGCAACCGGAAGTAACCAATTGCAAGTTACCGATGTTACCACGGACCCGGAGTTTAGCGAGTGGCCCGTTGGTGCTATTCAAGCGCTCAAGAGTGGCATTCCGCTCCTCCGGCCTGGTGCCATATCTTTCGGCTTGAGCAGTTCTGGGGGAGGGCTGTTCGGGCGTCCCGCGATTCATTGAATCCGGGGCGCTTCTTATTTCTTGGTGAAGTTTTCTGCGGGCCCAAGTTCATACACGGTTACAGTCTGCTTCCACGATTACCTGCCAGCGTCATCTGAGAGCATCGGGATCTCTTCACTTTTTCCCGATGACCAGCTGCGGTAAGCGGCGTCCAAAATGAGTTGGTTCTGCCAGCCTTCCCCGCCGCGCGCTGGAAACACTTCCCGACCTTCGACTGCGGCCGCGAAGCTGTCTGCCTGTCTCGCATAAGCAAACTGGTTGGTGACGGTTTCTTCGGCGGCGCGTTGTCCGTCGCGCCACAGTTCCAAGATAATCGGTAGTTCGACATTCAGCGCATCATTGGCCCGCAGCACGCCCGCGTCACCGACAATCTCGAACGGCGTGCGATAGTGGGCACGAGTTGAAACCAGCACCGTGGCCAACGTGCCCCGCCGAAACTCCAGCGTCAGGACGGCCGCCGCTTCCACGTCGCCCGACTTCTCGTCCGGGCGACCAAGAGCGCTAACCAGCCGTGGTTCATCCTGCAGGATGTAACGCAAGGCGTCGATGCAATGGACGCCTACGTCGGCGATAGGACCGCCTCCCGCTATCGAGCGGTTGTAGAGCCAGGTGCGAGCATGGCCTACACCGGAATACGAGAACTCCGCCCGCGCAAAGATCGGCCGCCCGATCTCACCAGCGGCGACGCGCTCGCGAAACCGCGCTGTGCTTTCCGCAAAGCGAAAGATCTGCGCGACGCCGAGAAGAACACCGGCGTTGCGCGCCGCTTCGACCATCCGGCGGCATTCTTCCGCATCCATGCCCATCGGTTTCTCGCACAACACCGGCTTGCCCGCAGCAACCGAGGTGAGGACATCCTGCAGGTGGCAGGCATTGGGAGTGGCGACCAGAACGGCGTCGACTTCGGGGCAGCGGCAAAGTTCTTCGGTGGAGACGAAGACATGCGGGATCGCGTATTGTGCGGCAGCCTCGCGTGCCTTGTGCGAGTCGCGGCGCGATAGAGCGGTCACTTTGCAATTCTTGGCAAGCGCGAAGCCCGGCATCAGCCGCCGCACGGCGTGCAATCCGAAACCTGCGATACCAAAGCGAATCATGCGAGTCTCACCGTCTTGAAGAGACATTCCACCTTCGACGCCGAGTGCCCCTGTGGTCGTTCCCTTTGTTTCCCTGTGCTCCCCTTGGGGGTAGCCCTCCGCAGGGTCAAAAGCGAAACCACAGGGGACACAGGGACTCACAGGGCAAATCCCACTCCGAACCCGCGATGCCAAAGCGCATTCTCCCGACCGCTACGTGTACGGATAGAAGACGAAAAACAGCAGCGACAAGGCGGTCAACGCCCAGAGCGCCGGACGAACATCCCGCAAGCGCCCCGAAACCAATTTGCAGAAAGGATACAAGACAAAGCCCGCCGTCATGCCAATACCCACGTTGTAGGTGAACGCCATCAGCACGATGACTCCGAAGGCTGGAACCAGTTCAGTGAGGTCGTCAAAAGGAATACGCGTGATCGGAGTCAGCATCAGCAATCCAACGAAGATCAGCGCCGGTCCGTATGCCTGGGGCGGTATGGCGGAAATAAAGGGCGCGAAAAATAAAGTCCCAACAAAGCACAGCGCAGTGATCACCGAGGTCAGGCCGGTTCGGCCACCGGCTTCCACTCCGGTGGCGGACTCGATAAAGGCGCCGGATGTGGTGGTCCCAATCACGGCGGCGAAGGTTGTGGCGAGCGCGTCGGCCATCATCGGGCGCTCAATCTGCGGCAGGTTTCCGTTCTTGTCGAGGAAACCCGCGCGCGCCGACACACCGATAAGCGTGCCCATGGTGTCCACAAAAGCGATAACAAAAATCGTCAGGACGACAGGAAAAAATCCCCAGGTGAATATTGTGTGCAGATCGAACTGGAAAAAGACGGGCTGCAGGCTCGGCGGACGGCTGATCCAACCTGCCGGCGCGGGAGCGACCCGAGTCACAAAGCTGAGCAGAGCGGTGGCGAGAACTCCGCTAAGAATCGCGGCCGGGAAACGGCGAATGGTGAGCACCGTCATCAGCAGGAAACCAAAGATGGAAAGCCCGACCGAAAGCGACGTCAGATGGCCCGGTTGAACCGGCGCGCCAGGTGAACCCATCGTGACAATGCCGGTCTGATTCAGCCCGATGAAGGTGAGGAACAATCCGATGCCGACGGCGTAGCTGTAACGGAGCGTGGTGGGAATGGCGTCGACCATCCACTGGCGGAGACGAAACAGGGTCATCAGAATAAAAAGAATTCCGGCCAAAAACACCGCGCCCAGCGCGCTTTGCCAGGTGTAGCCAAGTACATGTACCACCGTGAACGCGATGAAGGCGTTTTCGCCCATATACGGACCGATGGCGAAAGGGCGGTTGGCATAGAAACCCATCAGCAGCGTTCCGAAGATGGCGGTGAGAATGGTGGCCGTGAGCGAGGCGCCGGCCGGCATGCCGGCAGTTTTCAGGATGGCAGGGTTGACAGCCACGATGTAGGCCATCGTAAAGAAGGTGGTCAGCCCGGCGACAATTTCGCGGCGGACGGTTGTCTGGCGATGAGAAAGTTCAAAGAAACGATCAAGCCAACGGTTCAAGATGCCCTCGCGTGGAAAATCAGGATTGTACATTCGCCGCGGTCGAAGGACGAATCGAGACGAAGGTTTTCCTCTGTGTCTCAACTGTGTACCCCCGTGTCCCCTGTGGTTGCGCTCCAGAACCAGCGAACAGCGAGAAACCACAGACACAGGGGGAACAACAGAGAAAGGCGACTTCGAGTGAATTCCTGACCGATCGGTGGCGAACGATCAGTGCTTACCCAACTCGGCAAGCAGCGTGGGATCGATGTTGCCGCCGCTGATCACGGCGACGTTGACCGCCGTTTTCGGCAACTCGTCGGCGTGGAAAAGAAATGCGGCCACGGCGACGGCCCCACTCGGTTCGGCTAGCGTTTTCGCATTCGCACTCAGAGCGCGCATGGCCTCGCGGATCTCGTCTTCCGTGACGCTGACGATGTCGTCGACATAGGCGCGGATGTGTTCGAAATTGATTGCGCCGATGCTCTGTGTGCGAAGGCCGTCGGCCAGCGTCTGTGAGACTTGCTCCGCTGGGGCGGAGACGACCCGTCCGGCGCGCAGGCTGGCTCGCGCATCGGAGGCAAGTTCAGGCTCAACGCCAATCACCTTCACCCTGGGTTGGACAAGCAGGGATTGGCCAAGCTTGGGTCCAAGCTGGACATGACTAGTTTCGGCATTGCTGAGCTTAATGGCCGCCGAGACGCCGCTGATCAGCCCGCCGCCGCCGACCGGGACCAGCACGGTTTCAACGTTCGGCAGGTCTTCGAGAATTTCGAGGCCAATAGTGCCCTGGCCGGCGATGATCTTTTCGTCGTTGTAGGGCGGCACGATCGCATAGCCGTGCTCGGAGGCCAGTTCCTCGGCGCGCAAACGGCGTTCTTCGCTGCTCGGGCCGACGACGACGATCTCCGCTCCAAGCGCGGCGGTAGCTTCGAGCTTGTTTTTCGGGGCATTGCCGGGCATAACGATGATGGCCCTCACGCCCAGCGCCCGCGCCGCGTAAGCCACGCCCTGCGCGTGATTGCCGCTGGAATAGGAAACGACTCCGCGGCGTCGTTCTTCGTCGCTAAAGGATGCGACTTTGTTATAAGCGCCGCGCAACTTAAAAGCGCCGATAGGCTGCAGGTTTTCGAGCTTAAGGAAGAGCTTGCGTCGGTCCCCCGCGCCCGTCCATTCCACCAGGGGAGTGCGCACGGCGATGCCCCGGAGGAGAGTTTGGGCCGCGCGAATATCGTGGAGGGTAACCATCTTTGTTTCTACCATTTAAGCGTGCCTTGTCCGGGAGTTTTTTTCAAGGGCTCTTCATGCTGCATCATGCTGTCACAGACATTGACATCATGATGCCTTACAGTGTAGCATCACAGCATGCGGACTACACTTTCGCTCGATGACGACGTGGCCCAACTGCTGAACAAGGAGGTTCGCCGGTCTGGCGATTCTTTCAAGCAGGTTGTGAATCGCTTCCTGCGATTGGGATTGACGGCTTCGAAGCAGCCTGTCCGGAAAACGTTCCGCGTGAAGCCGTGGAATCTGGGTCTGCCTCCGTTTGAAAAAGTAGAAGAGCTATTGGAATACCTGGAAGGACCGGATCATCGGTGATCGTCGTTGATGCCAATCTCCTGATCTATGCCTACGATCTCGATTCGGCCCACCACAAAAAGAGTCTTTCTTGGCTGGAGGAACTGCTTTCGGGAGTGGAAGCAGTAGGACTTCCCTGGCAAAGCGTATCTGCGTTCCTGCGGGTTATCACAAATCGGCGACTACCGGGAATGCGTGTCAGCCTGGAGCAAGCCGTGCAAGTCGTAGATGAGTGGCTACAACAACCGAATGTACAAGTACTTGTGCCGCCGGATCAGCACTGGTCCGTGTTGAGGCAAATGATTCTAGAGGGACGTGCCTCAGGCCCGTTGGTGAGTGATGCGGAGATCGCGGCGATCACGATTGAGCAGGGAGCTGTGCTTCACACCACCGACCGCGACTTCGCCCGCTTTCCGGGGCTGCGCTGGAAAAACCCGCTGACGTAGAAAACTAAGCCAAGATGACGCGAGAAATCAAATCTCCAGAATCACCGGCATGATCAGCGGCCGCCGCTGCGTCTGCCGCGAGATGTAGCGCTTCAGGTCGGTGCGGATTTTCTCCTTGATCACCCCATAGTCGGCTTTCTCTTCGGCGCTGGAGGCATCGAGCGTTTCCATCACAATCTCCCGGGCGCGCTCGATCACGCCGTTTTCGCCGGGTGCGAATCCGCGGGTCACTATCTCGGGAGAAGTTTCGACCAGCCCAGTGAGCTTGTTGATAGCGATGATCGGCATCACGAAACCGTCTTCGCTGAGATGGCGGCGGTCTTTTATCACTAAATCTTCCACTACATCTGTGCGCGAGCCGGAATCGATGCAGACGCGGCCCACATTGATCCGCCCGGCCTTGCGCGCGCCGAGTTCGTCGATTTCGAGGACGTCTCCACTCTCAATCAGCAGTACGTTGCCGACCGAGCCGTGCATGGACGCGGCCAGCTCGGCATGCAGCTTGAGCTGCCGGTATTCGCCGTGGATCGGCACAAAATACTTGGGCCGCACCAGGTTGATGATGAGCTTCAGTTCCTCCTGGCTGGCGTGCCCGCTGACGTGGATCGGCGGGTAAGAACCGTCGTCATAGATCACGTGTGCTTCGCGGCGGAACAAGTGATCGACCATGCGGAAAATGGCTTTTTCGTTGCCGGGAATGATGCGCGACGACAGGACGACGGTATCGCCCTTTTCGATTTTGGCGTGCTTGTGGTTATCCACGGCCGCCCGCGACAGCGCCGACATCGGCTCGCCCTGCGTGCCGCTGATAAGCACGCACACTTTCTCAGGAGCGAAGTTTTTCATTTCGCCGGGATGGATCAGCATGCCCTCGGGGATCTGGATATAACCCAGATCCTCGGCGATTTCGGAGGAGCTGTTCATGGAGCGGCCGATGAAACAAATCTTGCGGCCGTGGTCGCGCGCCATGTCGACGGTCAACTTGATGCGGTGAATGGAGGACGCGAAGCACGAGATGAACAGACGCCGCTGGGTGCGGGCAAACACCTCGTCGAACTTGCGGCGCACAGCGCGCTCGCTCGGAGTGTAGCCCTTGCGCTCGACGTTGGTCGAATCCTGCAAGAGCGCCAGCACTCCTTCCTTGCCGTACTCGGCGAAACCGTGCAGGTCGAAGAGGCGATTGTCGGTGGGTGTCGGGTCAACCTTGAAGTCGCCGGTATGCAGCACGACGCCAACCGGAGTGTGGATGGCAAGCGCGACACAATCGACCAGGCTATGCGTTACCTGTAGCGGGTGAATGGTGAAAGGCCCAACCTTGAAGCGCTCTCCGGGACGGATTTCGCGCAGGTCGGAGTCGTCGAGGAGCTGATGTTCGTCCAGCTTATCTTCGACGTAGGCCAGCGTAAACTCGGTGCCCCAGACGGGAACGTTTAGTTCGCTGAGAATCCAGGGTAAAGCTCCGATGTGATCTTCGTGGCCGTGCGTAAGGATGATGCCGCGCACCAGCTTGCGATTTTCAAGCAGGTAAGAAATGTCGGGAACGACGATGTCGACGCCCAGCAACTCGGCTTCGGGAAACATGAGGCCGGCGTCAACCACGATGATGTCATCGCCCCAGCGCACGGCCATGCAGTTCATGCCGAACTCGCCCAGCCCGCCTAGCGGAACAATATGCAGTTTTCCTGTTGGCATTAGACAAATCGATGCTAGCACACGGTGAGCCGGAGTGACGCGCCGCACGTCGCACTGAAAGCACCGGGCGGGGCCAGCGCACAATCGGCATTTACTAAGATTTGCCATCCCGAAAGAAGTGAGGGATCTGCATTTTGCGGCGAGCTGCAGATCCCTCACTTCGTTCGGGATGACAAACTCGTGAGTTGAAAACAAATCCCGGCTGATAAACTCATACTTGAGAATGACGGACGAGAATAGGGACGAGAAAAAATCGTGGATGCGGAGGCGCGTCGAAGGCGCGATTCGCGGAGGTCTGACTCGCGCCTACGAGACGATCAAGGTCGATCCCGGGCGCTTCCTGATGCAGTTGCGCGTGGCGCATGGGTTGCCGCTGGCAACTTTTCACGGAGTCTACACGCTGCCGGTGGAACGCCTCGACGATGTGGCGGAGTCGGTGATCCGCGGCGGCATGAAGCTGGCGGCGGCGGAGGGAGCGGGCTTTGGTCTGGGCGGAATCCTGACGATCGTGCCGGACCTCGGCATTCTTTCTGCCATTACCATGCGCACCATCCAGAAGCTCAGCCTGATTTATGGGTTCGAGTTGAACACCGACGACGAAATTGCTGAGCTATGGATTGCAGCGGCCAGCGCCGCCGGGGTAGACATCAGCCGCGAATTGCTGGAAAAGGAAGTGGTCAACCGCTTCGTGCCGCGCGTGATCCAGCGGATTGCGGTCAGGGCCGGCGCCGAAGTGGCCGAGAAGTGGGCGGGACGCCTGATTCCGATTACCAGCTCCGCTATCGGATGCGCGCTGAACTATTACTTCGTGCGGGCGTGGGGCGAGCGGGCGCGGGCGCACTTCCGCGGCAAGCATGTCGAGGCGCGGCGCAGGTTCTCGGAGGAACAGATGCAACTTCCGGGTGCACCTGCGGCAACGTTGCCGTTGTGACCAGGCTCTAATCCCAGCTCCGACGCTCTTTTCGAAGATGAGCCTTGGGATAAGGGCCGCCTGCTAGACCTCGGATCGCCGCATGATAGGACTTTGGTTTTCGCAGGAGCAGGAGTGTCTCGCCTCTAACAACGGCAAGAACCTTGTCGCCGGGTTTCAGGCCCAACGCCTCGCGGGCCTCACGCGGGATCACGATCTGGTTCTTTGCCGAAAGGATTGCGTCTACCATTCTTCACATTGTAGCTGACAGCGAAGGAGAGGTTACGACCTACCGCGCTCAATGTCTACCGTAGCCAATCTTCCAGCTCAATGCCGCGCTCGGTCTTTTCGTCACGATACTTAACGATCACCGGCGTGTAAAGCGAAAGATTCCACTCGTCGGATTTGCCCTTGCCTTTTTTCACGGCGCGCGAGCCGGGAACGACTACGGCGTTCTCTGGAACCTCCAGCGGCCGCTCCGCTGACGCCCGGTAGATTTCGCCGCGCACCAGATCGTAGAGCGGCGTGGATCGGGTCAGAATCGTTCCCGCTCCCAAAACCGCGCGGGTGCGTACGAGCGTGCCCTCGTACACTCCGCAATTGCCGCCGACCAGCACATCGTCTTCGATAATCACTGGGGCGGCGTTGACAGGTTCGAGCACGCCCCCGACCTGAGCGGCGGCACTCAGGTGCACACGCTTGCCAATCTGCGCGCAAGAGCCGACCAGCGCATGCGAGTCGATCATCGAGCCTTCACCCACGTACGCCCCGACGTTAATGAACATAGGAGGCATGCAGACAACCGACGGCGCAACGTAGGCCCCTTCGCGGATGGAAGATCCACCGGGCACCAGGCGAACCCGATCGGCGACGGTGAGACGGCGGGCTGGGAATGTGTCCTTGTCAATAAAGGAAAGCACGTCTCCGTCCGACATCTTTTGTAACTCGCCAAGACGGAAGCCCAGCAGGATGCCTTGCTTCACCCAGGCGTTGACCACCCAGTGTCCGCCGATTTTCTCGGCGGCGCGAGCCTCGCCCCGAGTCAAAGCGGCGCGGAAGTCGAAAAAAGTGGGGCGGGCCTCGTCGGGATTGTCAATCGTTTCGCGCGACGCGAGACGTTCAATGGCCGATTTCAGAGTGGACAGTAAGTCTGACATAGGAGAGCAAAACAAACAAAGAGCCAGAATCTAGGAGCCAGAGCTGCCCTTACGCCACGCACTTGCATTCGCTGCGAATCAGGACGCCAGGGATGTGATGAGTTGCCTCGCGCGCCTCGGCGAGAGTGGCGTACGGTCCGTGCCAGCGCGAATGATTGGGATCGTGCCCGGCGGGGCGTCCTTTGCCGGAACTGCACTGTCCGCAGGATCCGCGGTGCAGCATCGCTTTGTGCGGGCCCGCTGCCCAATTTTCGTAAATATAGAATTCGGTGGCAGCGGCCGGCGGGGCCGCGGGCCGGGCAATCAATCCGACGTCGGTCGCCACCTTCTGCAGCTTCGATCGCGTATCGCGGCGCATGGGAAGCAAGGGCAGGCGATAGACTTCTTCAATCTTGCCCATCATCGCGAGGACGGCCTTCACCGGCAGAGGGCTCGACTCGATGAAATTGGCGAGCATCAGCGGAAGATATTTGCGTTGGAGGGTGCGCGCCGTGTGCCAGTCGTTCCCGAGGGCAGCGCGCGTCATCTCCGCCATTTCGCGGGGAATTTCGTTGGAGGCAACCGAGATCACGCCCACGCCGCCGAGCGCGATCACAGGCAAAGTGACGGCGTCGTCGCCGGAAAGCACAAGGAAACTCTCCGGCACCAAGTTCAGCACCTCGGCGATCTGCGTCATGTTTCCGCTGGCTTCCTTCACGCCCGCAATATTCGCGACCTCGGTCAGCCGCGCCAGGGTCGCAGGTTCGAGATTGGCGGAGGTGCGGCCCGGCACGTTATAGACGATCACGGGCTTGTCGATGGCTTCGGCGATCGCGCGGAAGTGCCGGTATTGGCCTTCCTGCGTCGGCTTGTTGTAGTACGGGGAAGCGGTGAGGATGGCGTTGACGCCCGGCCGCGCCGCCACTTCTTTGGCCTTGGCCACAGCCTCCTGTGTCGAATTGGAGGTGGCGCCGGCGACGATAGGCACGCGTCCGGCAACGACTTCGATGGTCACGTCGATGACGCGCAGCCACTCATCGTGGTTGAGCGTGGGAGTTTCTCCCGTGGTCCCGCAGGGAATCAGAAAGTCGATGCCCGATTCGACCTGCCAGGCGACCAGATTACGCAGGGCGTTTTCGTCTACCGCGCCGTCCTGAGAGAACGGCGTGACCAGAGCCGTACCGCATCCTCGCAGTTGCATGGGTTAAGAATAACTCTTCTCGTACACGCTTGCATTCGCCAATGTGATGCCCTTCCTCCCGCGCGGGAGGAAAGGCATTTTCGAGGCTAATGCGCGTGGGGTCGGTGAGGGCCGACGGTCACTTCTTGCTGGTCAGCTTTGACAGTTCCGTGATCGTTGCCTTGTCGTCATGGATCCCGGCGGCCACCACGTACGGCGTACCTTCGGCGCCCACGGCATACGTGAGCTTGCGGGAGCCCTCCTTTTCGCCGGGCTTCGGCCACCAATACTCCACCCAGGTGCCGGAAGGCTTCTTTGCCGCATCGCACCAGCCTTTCGGGAAAACGCTATTCCCCTTAGTGTCCTTAAGCGCCATGAAATCGTGGCCTAACTGCTCCGGCCTGAGGGGGTGAGCCGCGACGACCATCTTGCTGCAGTCGTCGACGAAGATATACGTGTCCTTCCACACCCACGGACTTTGTTTCTGGTTAAACTGTGCCACGTCACCCGTCTTCGATAGGGTGCTGGCCGCTTCCCTCACCTTGGCGACGACCTCTTGAGCGGTTGCGTGGTCCTGCCCAACGGCGATAGTGCAGAGGAAGACGCAGAGGAGAGCCATCGTCACAATGGCGAAAATCTTGCTGCTCTTCATTGGGAATCTCCTTTATTTCATGCTGCTCAGCTTTGACAGTTCCGCGATGGTTGCCTTGTCGTCATAGACCCCGGAGGCCGCCAGATACGGGGTTCCTTTGGCACTCACGTAATAGAGGAGCTTGCGAGAGGCCTCCTTCTCGCCGGGCTTCGGCCACCAAAACTCTTTCCAGACGCCGGAAGCTGTGTCCCTCACTGTCTTGCAGAAGGCTGCTGCGTCCGGAATGAGGATTTTTCCATATTTCGCGTCCTTAATTGTCGAGATCTCCTGGCCTATCATCTCCGGCTGGATGGGATGAGCCGCCATGACTTTCTTGTCGCAGTCATAGATGAAGATATAAGTGTCTTTCCACACCCACGGACCCTGCCTCTCATCAAACTGTTTCACGTCACCTGTTTTCGATAGGGTGATGGCCGCTTCCCTTACCTTAGCGACGACGTCCTGAGGGGTTGCGTGGTCCTGCCCAACGGCGACGGTGCACAGGCCGACGCTGAGGAGAGCAACCGTTACACCGGCGAAAATCTTGCCGCTCTTCATGTGGAACCTCCTTTTGTGGCTTGAAAAGCGGCACCAGTCTACACCCATCTCGCGTGTTTACAACATTGCGAAAGTATTTTGTCTGGAGGCGATTTATGCAATGCGGACCGCGTTACCTAAAGCTCTCGCCAGACATTGCGGAACTCGTAGAACCCGGTTTTCCCCGCCAGCCACTCGGCGGCGCGCACAGCGCCTTCGCCGAATCCGCGGCGCGACTTGGCGTCGTGGCACAAATAGATTCGATCGCCGGCGGAATTGAAGATCACCTCATGCATGCCGACCGCGTCGCCCTCGCGAAAGGAAACGATCTCGAGTTCCTGGCCTCCGCATTCGCGCACAATCTTCTGGATGGTGATGGCAGTTCCGGAAGGTGCGTCTTTTTTCTGCGCATGATGACGCTCGAAAATCTCGCCCGAGTAATCGTATTTCAGGGCGGCCGCTGCGGTTGCGGCAATCTCGAAGAACAGGTTCACACCGATGGAAAAATTCGACCCGTAGAGGAAGCCCGTGTGAGCGGAGAGCACCATTTCGCGCAGGCGCGGCAAGTGCTGGTACCAGCCGGTGGTTCCGACCACGAGGTTTTTCTTCGCGCGGATGCAGGCCTCGGCGTTGGCGATGACCGCGGCGGGCGTGGTGAAGTCGAGCACCAGGTCGATAGCGGCAAGCGAATCCGGCGTAAGACCGCAGGCGCTGGCGTTATCAGCGGAGGACAGAACCTGCACATGATGCCGGCGCGAGAAGGCAACCTCTGCCACCATCGATCCGGTCTTGCCACGCCCGAGGATTAGAAGATTCATGCTGGCACCCTTCACCGCCGAGACGCCAAGAGTCGCAGAGAGAACCTGGAAAACGAATCTTAGCTCCCGTTCTTGGTTTTCTACGCGTCCTCTGCGTCTCGGCGGTGAAAATACCTTACGCAAACACTTCCGGATCAACTTCCGCGAAAAATGCGTGGTGCAGGCGCCGGATCACCTCGGCAGCGTCGTCTTCTTCAATCACGAAGGTCAGATTAATTTCAGAGGCGCCCTGCGAAATCATGCGGATCTTCACATCCTCAAGAATGCCGAAGACCTTGGCGGCGATTCCGGGGGTGTCACGCAAATTCTCGCCCACCAGACATACGATCGCCTTCCGCCCTTCGTATTTCACGTCCGCGATTTTCGCCAGATCGGCGGCCAGCGCCGGGATGGCTTCATTGGTCTCGGCCGTCACCGAAACGCTGACCTCGGAAGTGGAAACCACGTCCACCGCGACGTTGTGACGATCGAAGGCCTCAAAGATGGACTTCAAATATCCGTGCAACAGCAAACGGCGCGGCGAGGCAACCTCGACGAGCGTGATCTTTTTCTTGAGCGCGATGGCCTTGAAGATATTCGTACAGCGCGGAGCACGAGCCGTGATCTTTGTCCCTTCGCAAGTGGGGTTCAGCGAGTTCAGAACATAAACCGGAATGTTTTGCTGAATCGCGGGCAGCACGGTGGCCGGATGCAGAACCTTGGCGCCAAAGTAGGCGAGTTCCGCGGCCTCATCAAAGCTGATGACCTTGATGCGCCGCGCCTCGCGCGTAAGGCGAGGGTCGGTGGTCATCATGCCGTCGACGTCGGTCCAGATTTCGATGCGTTCGGCATTGAGCCCGGCGCCAAAAATAGCCGCAGAAAAATCCGACCCTCCGCGGCCAATGGTGGTGGTGATGCCGGCACGATTGGAACCAATGAACCCGCCCATCACCGGAACCTTGCCGCCGTCGAGTAAAGGCTTGACCTTCTTGCGCAGGCGCTCGTTGGTTTCTTCGAACTGAGGAACTGCGCGGGTATAGGCGCTGTCAGTGAGCAGACATTGGCGCGAATCCACGTGCGCACCCGGCAATCCGCGGGCGGTAAAAGCGGCAGCGATGATCTTGCTCGAAAGCACTTCGCCGAATGAGGCAACGTAATCGTAGGTGCGGGGAGTGATTTCGCCGACCGCGCCAATGCCGCGCAGCAATTCGTCTAGATCTTCGAAATCGGCGCCCAGGTCGCCGTGAAATTCAGTGAACAAGGCGGTCCCAAGCAGTTCTCCGGCAGTGTCATAGTGGCGTTCGCGCAAAGCGCGCGCCATTTTAAGAGCGCTCTTGCGATCGCCGCCACCGGCAGCCTTTCCCATGGCGAGCAAAGAATCGGTGACCTTGGCCATGGCGCTGACCACCACCACGGGACGGTCCGCCAACCGTCCTTGAACGATGTGGGCTACGCGGTCGATCGCCTTGGCGTCTTGCACCGAGGTCCCGCCAAACTTCATGACGATCATGGGCGGGGGTGCTCCTTGAAACAGTAGCCAGTAGCCAGTAGCCAGCAGCCAGACAAATCTGTGTCGGCACGGCTTCTACTGGCAACTGACAACTGGCAACTGGCAACTGTTTTCACCCGAGATATCCCTTCGCTTTGAGAAGTTCAGCGTTGAGCAGGGCTGCGCCGGCGGCGCCACGAATTGTATTGTGCGACAGGATCGTGAACTTCCAGTCGAGAACGTTGCACTTGCGCAAGCGCCCGACGGCTGTGGTCATGCCTGCGCCCAGGTCGCAGTCAAAACGCGGCTGCGGACGGTCGGGGGCGGTCATGTACACCACGGGCTGCGGCGGCGCGCTCGGTAAACGAAGCTGCTGTGGTTCGGCTTGGAAATTATTCCAGGCGGCGATCATCTCCTCCGGCGCGGCTTTTTTCTTTAAGCGGACGGCGACCGATTCCGTGTGGCCATCTTCCACCGCCACGCGATTGCATTGTGCGCTCATGGCAAAGGGAGCAGGCTCGACGCGCGAACCGTTCAGCGTCCCCAGCAACTTTTGCGTCTCCTCTTCCATCTTCTCTTCTTCTTTTGCGATGTAGGGAATCACGTTGCCCAGGATGTCGAGCGAAGCCACACCAGGATACCCGGCGCCGCTGACCGCTTGCATCGTAACCGCCATCACGGTCTCGAGCGTGAACGCGCGATGCAATGGAGCGAGCGCCAGCACCAAGCCAATTGCGGAGCAGTTGGGATTGGTGACGACATACCCTCCCGATTGGCTGCGCCAGGATTGTTTATCGATCAAGCGAATGTGGTCGCCATTGACTTCCGGAATCACCAGGGGAACGTCTGGCTGCATGCGCAAGGCGCTCGAGTTGGAGACGACCGCGCAGCCGGCGCCGGCAAATTGTGGTTCCAGTTCACGGGCGATGGCCGCATCCAGCGCGGCGAAAATGATCTTCGGCGCACCTTCAGGTTTGGCCGGCGAAACTGTCATGTTTGCGATCGGGGCCGGGATGGCAGTCTTCAAACGCCAGCGCGCAGCTTCGGCATACGTCCGGCCTTCCGAACGGTCGGACGCCGCCAGCCACGACACTTCAAACCACGGGTGCTGTTCGAGCATTTGGATAAATCTCTGCCCAACGATGCCCGTGGCACCGAGAATTCCCACAGGAAGTTTGGTCGACATAGTGAACTGTAATTTTATACTAGAGACTTTTCTTAGGGGAATGCCGGCGCCGATCCACGGGAGATTTCGATGCGCGCGGCCGCTCTTTCTCTCGCGAGATGCAGGAGTACGACCCTCGGTGCCTGTTCGACTGGTGAGGGCTCATATACCCTTTGCCTAGGAGTGACTATGTCAGAACTGCGTCAGAATTTTGCTACCAAGGAATGGGTTGTGATCGCAACCGAGCGCGCCCGCCGTCCGGAAGAAATGGCGCGCCACCGCGAGCGGAAGCCGGTGGCATCGTTTGTTGCCAACTGCCCTTTTTGTCCCGGAAACGAGAAGCTGACCCCGCCGGAGGTGCTGCGCGTACCGGCCGCGATGGATGTGCCGTGGCACGCGCGAGTAATACCGAACAAATTTGCGGCTCTTTCCCGCGAAGCATCGCCAACACGCACGGTACACCGGTCGCGCCGATCGGTAAACGGCTTCGGGGTTCACGATGTGATCGTGGAGACGCCGGACCACTCTCAGGTTCTGGCCCTGATGCCGGATTCCTACTTGGCGGAAATACTCCATATCTATAAGACTCGCTACGATGAACTCAGCCTCGATCCACGCATCGCGCACATTACGATCTTCAAGAATCATGGAATCGACGCCGGCACCAGCCTGGAACACCCGCACTCCCAGATGATCGCGACGCCAGTGACCTCGCTCCAGGTGCGCGAGCGCTTTCAGCACGCTTTGCGATACTTCGACGACTTTGGCGACTGCATGTTCTGCCAGATGCTCGAAGAGGAATTGCAGGACCAAACTCGCATCGTCATGGTTTCCTAGCACTTCGTCGCGCTCGAAATGTATGCCTCGCCGGCTCCGTTCTGTACTCACATTTATCCGCGGCGGCATATGGCCAGCTTCGGCGACGTAAGCGCTGCGGAGATGAACGATCTGGCGCGCATGTTGCGCTCGACTCTGGCCAAGCTCTACCATGCGCTGGCGGACCCGGATTTCAACTTCACCATTCGCAGCGCTCCCGCCGAGAGCGCCGGCGTGAAGTACTTTCACTGGTACCTGAGTGTGATTCCGCGGCTGACGCGAGTGGCCGGATTTGAGCTGGGCTCGGGAATGTTCATCAACACGGTGCTGCCGGAAGCAGCGGCCGAGTTTCTGCGCAAAGTTGATGTGGAAAGCGTGAAGAACCGAGGCGCGGCGGCCACGTTCTAGGCTCTGGAGGCACGGGATTCGCGGTAGTGACGCAGCTTGCCGCGTCTCCTGCCGCGGAGTGGGAGGCGCGTCAGGCGGCAACCGTCCCGGCAGGGAGACCGCGAGTTTGGCGCGTTGGCTCTTCCAGAATGTCGAAGCCTTGCGAGGCGACGTTAGACAGATTCGGATGGCACGACACCCCTCTGAATAACTCGCTCCTCGTGTACGCCTCATATGCGGCACGGTCCTGCCACGTGTATACGCCACCGAACGTGTTGCTGGCCGGATCGGAGAGCCAGACTTTGGAGATCAGCCCGGGCAGTGCGGCAAATTGCGAGGCCAAGGCCTCGCAGAGCTTTTCGTATTCCGCCGGGCTCGTGTTACGCAAATTGAAATTCACTATCTGGATGTACATGGTTGTACCCCCCAATTGTGCTGGAGTATGCCACCACGAGCGAAGGGCGTCAACGGGGAAGCGCAGCAGAAGGTCACTCCGTTACCAGGGGGTCAAAATTCAAATTGGCCCACGACCCCCCTTGCCCAGCTCTTGCGGAAACGAGTACTCGTTGAGCGGTCCGAATTTGCGCTTTTCGGCGTAGATGCGCCAGCGGCGCCAGACAATGCGCAGACTGGCCATCACCGGGATGGAGAGATAGACCCCAAGTATTCCCGCGATTTCGCCCCCCGCGAGAATGCCGAACAAGGCCGCCAGGGGATGCAACTCCACGCTGACTCCCATGACTCGGGGAGAGATTACGTAGTCTTGCACCATGCGCCAGACGAGCAGGAACAGCAGCAGGAAGGCCCAGTGTTGATATCCGGCGAGAACAGCGACGATCATCATGGCAACGCCGGCGAGCAGCGGTCCCGCCATGGGGATGAATTCCAGCGCGCCCCCGACGGTACCGAGCGTTAGCGCATACGGCACGCGCATAGCACCCAAGAATGAGGTGTAGGCAAGCAGCGAAAACGCCGCCAGGGTCAACTGGGCGCGAATGAATTGCGCGAGCATCTGGTTCAGATCCTGGAACACATCCTGCAGAAACTCCCGTTGCGTGCGCGACTGCACCAGCGCCAGCAGCACTTCATGGAAGTTCCCCCCATCGCGCAGAAAAAAAATGGCCAGGATAGGCACCAGAAACAGCAGCCACACCTGCTGCGCCGCTTCGGCCGCGCGAATGCCGATGCGCTGCGCCAGGCTGGATAAGTCTTCCCGGCGACTGATCAAGAAAGCCTGAATACGTTTCTGGGTCGCAGCGCTCCAGCCGTGCTCGCTTCCGATCTGCGCCGCAAGCTGGCCGATCTGGCCGGAGAGTTGGCCCGTGCCGGCCTGATCCATCAGTCCCGGCAGCGACGCTCCCAGGCGCGAGCTTTGCCGGGCAATCCGCGGGCCGACAAGAAAGCCGCACACCGCCAGCGCAACCAGAAGGAGGAGGTAAATGATCGTGATTCCCCAGACGCGGCTGTGGACCAGTTTCTCCAGTCGCACCACTGCGGGATTAATGAGGTAGGCGAAAAAAATGGCGAAAAGGAAAAGAATCAGCGTCCGTCGCGCCGCATAGAGGAAGCCCAGCCCCACGGCGAACAGCAAAGCCGTGAACAGCACGCGCGACGTGCGTGAATCAAGAATGGTCAAGAGTTACCCCAATCGGTCCGGTCCGCAGGCGAACGACCTCTTCCCGAGCGCCCACCCTAATCGTATCGCCTGCGATCGGGAGCAATCCAATTCCGAAAGGGGCTGACCTTCAGCCCGCCAGGGTTTCGCTCGCCCCGGCTAATCGCGATAGACTTCAGTGTTCTCCCCTACAACCGACATCTTCATCGCCTTGAATTGATCGTCGAGCCAGAGTTGCCACGTTCCCGCGTCGCTCTTCAGTTCCAGTTTGAGCAGGTCCTGCTGCAGCCCGTTCTTCAGCGTCACCTTTTCCCGGCCCAGGAACTCCGCGCTGAGCGCCGCCGAAGAATGTTCGTGCGGGTTCATGGTTCCGAACTGGGCGCGCTGCCTCACCGGGCACTGCAATTGCCCTTTGTCCTGTTTGCAGGCCGCCCCCAGATATCTCCACGCCAGCACTTCGCGGTGAATGAAAAAATAGTCGTCCAGGATGCTGGTCGACAACGGCATCAGGTACGGCTGCTCATGTTCCTTCCCCTCCGGTCCAGCGCTCCACTTCTGAGTCAGAAAATCGTCATTCGGCAGCACCACCGACTCCGATTGCTCCGGGCTCAACTCCTTCCACTCGTAACGCCGGATATCCCCGCTCGCGGTAAGCTGCATGACCGAAGTTTGAACGGCCGCGGTGGCAGCATTGTCCGTCTTGAACTCGGAATTGATGACGCTGCCGCTGCTGGTCTGATAGATCGAGAACGTCTCGGTTCCCACTCGATGGCCATTCTGGAAAACACCGAAGGACCCGGAGTCGATGTTCTTCCCCTCGTGTTCCTTCTCCTTTTCCTTTGGCATGGGAGTGGCGCAAGCCAAGGCGCCTAGCGCCGCCATGCACCAAACCAGTGCCATCATGAAACCCAACCGCCGACAAGACAGCCTCACTGTGATTCTCCTCTTCCGAAACCTGTGCCATCAATCCGGGTCAAGCCCGACCCCGTGTCTTCCGGAGTTCCTCTAAGTTGCAATGCATCTTCGATCTCAGCGCAAATGGAAGCCAACTGCCTGCCCGTGGTCGCGACCACCACGCTCGCCTGGCGATAGAAGGGAAGGCGTTCCGCGTACAGGCGGGCGAACTGTTCTGGATCGCCTCGCAGCGGGCGTTCCACGCCATCCGACAGGCTCCGTCGCCAAAGTTCGGATACGGGCGCTTCCAAAAAAACCGACGGCCACTGCCGCAGCAAATCGCGGTTCCTTTCCTGAGCGAAAGCCCCGCCGCCGAGCGCAACCACACTGTTGCGTTCGAGCGACGCGGTCAGCAGATCGACAAGCGCTCTGGTTTCGGCGAGCCGAAACCCGGGCTCACCCCGGTCCCGAAAAATCTCGGGAATGGTTTGCTGCTCACGAGACTCGATGCGCGCATCCAGATCCACAAAATCCCAGTCCAGCCGCCGGGCAAGTTCCTGCCCCACGCGGCTCTTGCCGGAGGCCATGAATCCCACAAGAAACACCGCGCGCACTCCCATGGCACTCCATGGAACGCAGCCGTTAGCCACTAGCCGTCAGCCGTCGAGAATCTCTTTCTGAAGGCTGATGGCTGAAGGCTGATGGCTGGTTCAGCGTTGCTTGAGGCGGATTTTACCACTGAAAGAGCGCAGCACCACTTCCGATGCTGCCCCGCCGGCAGTACCCACGAAGGAACGTCCCGCTTCCGTCGTATACCGGGAATGCCTGGGTTGGAGAGGAAAATCGTGTTGCACCCGGCCCAGCACCGAGTGCGCCCTGAAACCGGCCGAGACATTCGCCGGCGCCAGGGCCTCGATATCACCGGTGTGGGTGGTGAACCGATAGTTGCCGCCGGAGCCGAAATCACCATCGTAAAAAATCTTCCCGCTGCCGGAATTCACCTGCACCAGCGGCCCATCAACCGACGTCAAATGGACGTCGCCGCTGATGGAAGCGATTTCAACGTGGCCGTTGCGAACATCGGTCAGCGTGATTGATCCGCGCATCGTCCGCACGTGTACATGACCGTTCCCGACGTTGCGCACATTCACCGCTGCATCCGTGCCTTCCAGGGTCAAATCGCCTTGCAAACGTTCCACCGAGAGGGGACCGGTCGAAGAACGGAGAGTGAGCGTAGCACCGGGCGGAATCAGCAGTTCATAGTCGACCTGGCCGGCTTGCTGGTCCGAACCCCGCAGCAGGTGCGAAGCGATTTCAATCCGGTTGCCACTTTGCTGCTCGTCGACTTCGACATCGCCGGATTTGAGCGTGGCCGTCACCAAAACCTGATCGATGCTCCCAGGCTTTACCGAAATCGCCCCATACTGCGTATCCACGGAAATATTGGCGTTGGGGCCGACCGTGTAACGGTATTCTTTCCTGGTTTCGGCAAAGGCCGCAGACAGGCAGGTCGCCAGAACCAGGGTTACGACCGCGGTGTGTTGAATGCCAGCCTGTTGAATGCTCGTCAGGTGAATGCGCGCTCGCTTAAGCCTCGCCATAAAAAACACCGCCCCCGCGGCCGGGAACACCGGGCCGCCCTTCCGCTATTGAATGCGACCCAACGCGATCTGGTAAAGTAGTGCCTTTTGTTGATAAGCATCCATCAGGTACTGCCGCGCCTCTGCATCCCCCGGATTCCGCTCCAGGTAGGCCTGGACTTCCTGGATGTGGGCATCCACTGCTTTTAGCTGATTTTCATACGTTGCCCGCATCGAAGGGGCAAGCGTGGAAACCACGCTCAGAAACTGTTGGTCCTCCGCGCTCGGCTCGGGTTCTACCTCAGGCTTTTTAGCGGATGCCATCACGTCGGTCGGCTTAGCGGACTTCCGCGCCAGGTGCTGGCTCGCTGAAGCAGGAGCCGGAGCAGGAATTGAGGCAGGAGCCGCAGCAGTCGCTGGAGCCGGCGCCGTCACAGGAGGTGCCGGAGTTTGCTGCTCCGCCACTTGCGGGGCTTGCCGATGGCTTACTACGTAAGAGCCCGCCGCCAGCAGCGCAGCAGCGACCGGCGCCAGCCACCAGGCGCTCCACCGCCGCCGTGGAGAAGTTGGAAAAACAATGGGCCGGCTGGGCGCGGACTCGGGCTCACGCGCCGGATCACGGATCAGCCCTTCGGCTCGCAATTCCGCCGCAATTCGCACCCACACCCGCGGCGGAGGTCCTTCGCTTGCCGCCAGTTGCCGGGCTTCGCTCGAGATCAGCTTCAAGTCCGATACCAGATCCGAGCAATCTGGACAGGACTTCACATGTGTCTCAAAGTCAGCCGGAAACACAACCTCAGGGGTGCCGTCGAGGATTTCCGGCAGAACTCGCCGTACATCTGAACACGTCATAGCCAACCTCTCCCCAATACCGCAGCTACCTTTTACCCAGTCTTGGCCTTTTCGGCTCTCATGAACTTAAGATATTCCCGCAACTTCAATCGCGCCTTATGGAGCTGCGATTTGCTGTTACCTATCGAGCATCCCACGATTTGGGCAATTTCGTTATGCTCGAACCCTTCCACGTCGTGCAATACAAAAACCGTTCTATATCCCGGCGGTAGCCGGTCGATAGCTCGCTGCAATTGCAGGCGATCGACCGCGCCCGTCAGCTTCGCATCCTTGGTACCGAATTCTTTCCTGGGAGCTTCGTCTTCGGCTTCCAGCGTCTCTTCCAGCGACACCACCGGCAGACCCTTCTTGCGCAGTTGCATCAGCACCACGTTGACCGTCATGCGGTGCAGCCAGGTGGAAAACGCGGACTCGCCCCGAAAAGTTCCGATCTTGCGAAAGAGCTGAAGAAACGCTTCCTGGGCCAGATCCTCGGCCTGTGCGGGATTGGAGACCATGCGCAAACATAGCGAGTACACGCGGCGTTTGTGCAGGTGATACAGGACTTCGAACGCAGCTTCGTGGCCCTGTTTCGCCTGCTCAATAGCTTCTGCTTCGGTGATGCTTTGCTTCGGGTCGGTCAAGTCGCCTTTCCCGGCCGCTACTCGCTCTGATGCGGCTTCAAACTCTTTTCGTTGTACGAATTTGCCGAGGCAGTCGCGGAAGCGCTCTCGACCGTTCCGGAACAGTCAGAATACCAAAAACCGTAGCTTGCGGAATCTTCTATACGACCAAACTGGTCGGCTAAGATGGCCCCTAGATCTTCGGATCTAGGGTTTCCCTGTGTTCTTTCCCCGGTGTTCCTCTGTGCCCCCTGTGGTTCTGCCCTTTCTCAGTTACCGTAACCCGCTCCGGCTAAACCGGACTAAACTCAGTGAAGCCGCTCTAGCCGCTTCCCGCCGGGAAATCAGGTGCCCTTATCCCTTGGCCGTGATCGTCTCCAGCCCATGGCCGTGGGGACCAAGCTCTCGCTGCCGCAACAGGAAAGCGAACAACACCCCCAGGAATCCCAGAATCGAAAAGATCCACATCCCCATCAGGTATCCCGCTGGATTTTCAGCGCTGGCGTGGCCGTGGTCGTTTGCCCACCCTATCAACAAGTTAAACCCTGCCAAGCCGATGTTCTGGATCATCGTCATCAGCCCATAGGCCGTCCCCAGTTTGGCTTGGTCGACGATATAGGCGACGGAAGGCCACATCACCGCCGGAATCAGAGAAAAGGCGATCCCCATCATCGACATGGTCAACAGAAGGATGGGCGGGAGATGGTGCGCTACGAACGCGAAGTGCCCATCGGATGACGTGGAAGGGAAGTAGACCGTGACGTAGCTGGAAGAATGAAGGTAGGCCATCATCAGATAGACAGGGATCAACAGCACGGAACCAATCATCATCAGCAGCGCGCGCTTGCCGATCCTGTCGGCAAACTTCCCAAAGAAAGGTGTTCCAAACATCGTGAAAATAGTCAACATCCCCACCAAATCCCCGCCCGCTTCCCGAGTCGTGTGGTGCACATCCATAAAGAACTTGTAAGCGAAGGTCTCGAAAGGGAAGATTGCCGAATAGAAGACAATGCAAAGCGCGACGATATACCAGTAGGAAAGCCCAAACGACGTAAGATCCTTATCGGTTGAGCCGGCTGAACCAACCTGGTAGCGCTTCTCCGCATGGACCTCCATGCCCCAGTAAAGCAGAGCGCCGGTTACACAAAAAGTCGCGAATACAACCGAGATCAGCAACGGTCCACGCCACTGGCTATACGCGAAACCAGCCCAGGAGGGAGACCATTGCGCCAACAATGAGCCTGCGCGAGACATCATAAGGTTGATGCCGAATGCGAAGCTCAGTTCTTTGCCGCGGAACCATTTGGCTATGCCCGTAGTGACGGCCACGATCAGGGATTCGGCGCCCATCCCAAACACCAGACGCCCGGCCGACATGCCCGCTACCATGGCGCCTCTTGCCGTCTGAATCTTTTCGACAGAGGCCAGGTCCCGCACGAATTCGATTCTGGAAAGCAACGGAATGTGGCCCAACAATCGGACGACCGGGACAGCCAGGTTTACTAACCCGACGACTCCGGTTCGCATCTTCGAATTGTCGGGGTAAGCGGTAATCACCGCCCCCATCAGGCAGATGGTCCCAAAGATTAAGATCGCCTTGCGCGCCCCGATGCGGTCCACGATGTAGCCGCCGATCAGCACCATGATCACGTTCGGAATGCTGTAGATCGCTTGCAGCAGGCCGATGTTCGAATCGGAAAACCCAAGCTGCTTCGAGAGCAGGTCGGCGATGGGCGCGATGCAGTCATAGACGTAGTAGTTCCCAAACATCGCGAGGCTGACAACGATCAGTACCATCCAGCGGTAGCGGCGGGACGGTTCAACACGTGCAATCTCAGGCATGAAGACACTCACCCCCGGCGCGCAGCGGCACCTGCCCTTTCATTTGTGAAGAAGAGCAACCGCAAGAAGATAGCAGATTGGATACGGAATGTCCGGTTTTCGCCGCGACGAGGATCATTCACCGCAAGAAACAACGGCTCTCGATCGCAGCGAGCCGCCGCGACCAAGAGCCGAAAAACTGAGAGCTGAGAGCTGCCCTTCTACATCTTCTCCGTCTTGTCGTCGTATTTCACTGTGCCGTTTTTGTCGTTCTGGCGCGTGACGTCGCCGTTGTTATAGACGCGAGCAGCCTTCTTGAAGCCCTTCACGACGCTCGTCGAATCGGTGGTGTGCTCCCGTCCAGTGAAGAAAATCCAGTCGCCGTGAGCCTCTTCGCGTGCCGCATGGCCTTCAGGCAAACGTTCCCCGTGCATACGGTCCTCGCGTGCACGTTCTTCCCGTGGACGTTCTTCCCATGCACGTTCTTCGCGCATCGCCTCGTGCA
This sequence comes from Terriglobales bacterium, assembly GCA_049512675.1. Classification (GTDB taxonomy): domain Bacteria; phylum Acidobacteriota; class Terriglobia; order Terriglobales; family Acidobacteriaceae; genus Acidiflorens. The sequence goes on from JBEKWX010000009.1 coordinate 29,965, forward strand.
TCGGCTCGTGCCTCGGACGACCTTCGCGTCCAATCGTCTCGGGCCACAGGTTCACCTCCGGCGTGATCAGAGGAGCGCCGCCGCCCTGATACCACACGGCCACGGTGTAAACCGAACTGGTCGATCCTTGGATTTGCGAGAGGGTTGAGTTGGTCGCGCCGGCGATCAGTCCCGTGGTAGCGTTGCTCGCTCCCACCGGATTCGGCGAAAACTGCTGCAGGGACATCTCTGGCGTAGTCAGAATCGGGATAAACGGCCCGCATCCATAAAAGCATGGGCCATAACCTGGGCGAAAGGGCAGCTGCCCAAAAGCCGCTACTGCCATCAAAACTACCGCCGTCAGAATCAAATAGGGTCGCATACTGCCTCCACAGGGGACGTACAAATCCATCGTAGAGACGGGGCTTGCCCCGTCTCCCGCCGAGTTGCAAGTGCAGTTTTCGGGCCAGTCCCCCAGGGACGAAAACCGGCAGGATATTAGGAGATAAGCGGCGCTCTCGGCTAAACAACTGAAATTCAGGCGAGGCCCGTTCGCGGTGCAGGTGAAAACAGGTGCGCACAACCTGCAATGGATTAGTGCAGTGGAGCGCCGGGCGTCCCCGCCCGGCTGGGTCATCCGGAAGACGGGCGAGAGCCTGCCCTGAGCCTGCCGAAGGGATACCCGGCACTTCCTCCGTTTCTTAACTGCCGATTCTTAACTACCAACGAATCGCGCATACAGACTGCGCGCCACAGCCGTGTCCGTCGTTCCCTTGATGATCGCCCGACCGTCCGGAAACAGCGTCATTTCGTACGGCTCGCGCCAGAACTTCAACACAAACTCATTGTGACGAACAGTGCCGTGAGGTTGAAGTCGAGTGCTCAGTTCCACAAAGTCCACCGGTCGCTGCCGCTCATGGATCTGCACCGAATTCCTGCCGCACAAAGTAATGTGAGGCCGCCCCTCCCCAGCCAGATGAACAAAGTCTCGCAAACAGGTGCGGCATCCCGCCCGCGGATGAATCGCCGCCAACTCCGCCTGTTCGTTCGTCCACACATCCCATGAAAGCAGTGTCCGCCGCATTTTCGATCGCGCTCCCACCAGAAACTTCAGCGCCTCGGTAGCCGCAATCGACGCCACCAGGTTCACGGCAGAATTCAAAATGCCGGCAGTCTCACAAGTCTCCACCGTCCCACGAGGAGATTCCGGAAAGATGCACGCCAGGCATGCCGTTTCGCTGGGCAGGATGTTCATGGTCACGGCATAGCTCGCGACCGCGGCCGAGTAAATCCACGCCACGGAGTTCTTCACCGCATAGTCGTTGATCAGGTAGCGGGTTTCGAAATTGTCGGTGCCGTCCAAAATCAGGTCCGAGCCGCCGAGCAGGGAATCGACATTCGCCGGAATCAGATCGGCAACGTGAGGCTCGACGACAATCTGCGAGTTGAAGCGCGCGATTTGCCGCGCCGCCGCGATCGCCTTGGGGACAGATTCGCGCGCGTCTTCCTCATCAAACAAAGCCTGCCGCTGCAGATTGCTTCGCTCGACATAATCGCGGTCGAGAATCCGCAGCCTCCCGATCCCCGAACGCGCCAGCAACGAGGCCAGAGCGGAACCCGTGGCGCCGCATCCCACGATGACCACGCTCGACAGCGCCAGCTTTTTCTGCCCTTCCGCTCCGATCTCCTTAAACAACACCTGCCGCGAGTAGCGCTCGTGGTCTTCCGGAGCGTTGATTTCGAAAGCGTCCATTTCCAAAGCAATAACCTTAGCGATTACCTTTCGCAACCCTGCAAACCAGTATTATAGGTGCGCCGGTCGTCAAACTTTGTTCTTGCGAGCAACGTGTGCCGTTTCGCGATTCATCGAACCCGAAGAGTTTCATGTTGATGGCTGACCAGCCTGAATTGCGGAATTTGCCGGAGTGGGGACGGGCGCCCTCGCCCGCGCAAGGTTGTGTAGGGACGGCCGCCCCGGCCGTCCAAGCCGAGCGCACCGGGGCCCCCGTCAAGCCCGGTGTTGGCTTGACGGGGTGGAGCAGCTCGGCAGCTGCCCGTCGTCGCGGCAACTCTGGATTCGCGATAAGCTCCGCCGCCCGCCCTGTGCTCGTACTTTTGTTGATTCTGGCGCACGGAGCAAGCTGGGCGCAGGGTTCGCCTCCAGCCCAGCAGGAACCCACCGAACCGCCCGCGCAGCTCGCAATAAATTTTGGAACCATCACGCCCTATCTCGGCTTAACCATTGATCAGCTCGAGTTGCCCGGCGTTCCGCCGCAAGAGGCGCCTGCGCTGCTGGCCGCCACCCCGCTCAAGATCGGCGAACCGCTCACGCGCGAAGCGCTGCACGCCGCGATGCAGGCTCTTTTCGCCACCGGCCGGTTCTCCGATGTTCAGGCCGAAGCGGATCGCACCGACACCGGCGGCGTCAGGCTGCGCTTTCTGACCTCCGCCAATTTTTTCGTCGGCATGGTGATGATCCAGGGAGTCTCCACCGATCCGTCCGCCAACCAACTGGCAAGCGCCACCCGCCTGCAACTCGGCGAACTTTACGCTCATGAGAAGGTCGACCGCGCTCTCGAAGGCATCCAACGAGTAATGGAAGAAAACGGCTTCCACCAGTCGAAAGTGACGACCTCGGACGAGCGCGACGAGCAGCAGCACCAGGTCAACCTGACCTTCCATGTCGTCCCCGGACCGCGTGCCGTAGTCGGAGAGATCACGCTGGAAGGCGACGCCGGCTATTCCGTCGAACAGATCAAGGACATCGCCAAGCTGCATTCCGGCGATCTGGTCAAATCGAATCGCATTACACGCGCTCTGCAGCGAATTCGCCGTCGCTATCGGAAGCAGAACCGGCTGCTCGCTCAGGTTTCTGTGGCCAGCCGCACCTACCAGTCCCAGCGCAACGCGGTGGACTACGTCTTCAAAGTGGACCGCGGTCCGGTGGTGGAGATTGCGGCGGAGGGTTTCAAGCTCAGCCAGCGCGTCCTGCACCGCCTGGTGCCCATCTATGAAGAGGGCGCGGTCGACGATGATCTGCTCAACGAAGGCCGGCGTAACATTCAGAACCATCTTGAGACGCTTGGTTACTTCGACGCCTCCGTTAGCGTGACCCAGCACAGCCCCGAGGGCGGCAAGAATTTGCAGGTGGTTTACGCCGTCAATCCCGGGGACCGTCACAAACTCGCGGCCATTCGCATTTCTGGTAATCGGTTTTTTTCCGACGACCTGATTCGCTCGCGCATGCAGGACCAATCCACCGGACGCCTGTTCAGTCACGGACGCTACAGCGAAGTCCTGCTCGAAGAGGATGTGCGGCGTATTGAGAGTCTCTATCGCGCCAGTGGCTTCCGGCAGGCCCAAGTCACCAGCAAACTGGTCGACAAGTATCAGGGTGAGCCATCGCAACTGGCCATCGAAATCGTCGTCAAAGAGGGCCCGCAGACGCGCGTTGCCTGGGTCCGCATCGAGGGCAGTTATACGCTTCCGCAGGAACAGCTTCCCGAAATTCAGTCCGAGGAAGGACAGGCCTTTGACGAATCGAGCCTGGCCGATGATCGCGACACGATTCTGGGAAAGTATTTCGACAATGGTTTTCCCAATGCCGCCGTTGACGTTGCCTATGTTTCTGTTCCGTCGACTGACAACTTGCCGCGCGTTGGCGTGACCTTCTCGATCCATGAGGGCGAACAATTTTTCGTCAATCGAGTCTTTCTCGACGGGCTGCACCACACCCGGCCCGGAGTCGCCCGCCGGCAAATCCGCGTGCAGCCGGGTGGCCCCCTGAGCCAGAAAGACATGCTGGAGAGCCAGCGCCGCCTCTACGATCTCGGCCTTTTCAAGCAGGTGAACACAGCCATCCAGAACCCGGACGGCACCGAGTCGCGGAAGAACGTGCTTTTCACGACGAGCGAAGCGGAACGTTACACCTTCGATTACGGCGGCGGTTTCGAGTTCCAGACCGGTCAACCAACATATGGAGTCAACCAACCACTCGGCCAGACCGGCGTCAGCCCCATGGTTTCTCTTGGCATCAGCCGCATCAACGTCGGCGGTCGCCATCAGACCCTCACCCTGAAGGGTAACCTCGGCCGCCTGCAGCAGAGAGCGCTCATCAGTTTCGACGTTCCCAAACTCCTGAACCTGGAAAATTTTCGTTTCACCGCCACCGCCCTTTACGACAACACCGTAGACGTCTCCACCTTTACCTCGAAACGTCTGGAGGGCAATCTGCAAGTCTCGCAAGTGCTCTACAAAGTGCAGGACCGTGAACTGACGACGTTTGCCTACCGTTTCAGCTACCGCCGTGTGGAGGCCAGCAATATTGAGGTCTCCACCAATCTCATTCCGCTTCTCTCCACGCCAACTCGCGTAGGAACGCCTAATTTTCTCTACGTGCGCAACCGGCGCGATAACGATTTGGAAAGCACCCGCGGCAGCTACACCACCGTCGAAGGTGGCATTGCCTCTGGTTATTTTGGCTCGGAGGCCGACTTCAGCCGCTTTTCGGCTAAGAACTCCACCTATTACACGTTGTTTCGCAATCGCAACACGGGACAAGGATTCGTTATCGCCCGTTCCACCACCGTCGGGATTGAAAACCCATTTGGGAGCACGGTCGTACTGGATCCGGCGCAAACCGTGCCCCCTGGCCGCACTCTGATTCCTCTGCCCGAGCGCTTCTTTAGCGGCGGAGGCAACTCCAATCGCGGATTTGGCTTAAATCAGGCGGGACCGCGCGACCCCTTCACCGGATATCCCGTCGGTGGCAGCGCCGTGTTCCTCAACAGTCTCGAGATGCGTTTTCCAAACGTTATGGTGCCTTACCTTCATGACAACATCGGCTTTACCATTTTCGAAGACATGGGTAACGTTTTCGCGCGGCCCCAGGAAATGATCCCCAGCCTGGCCCGCTTTCACCAGCCCGACCGGGATTTTTGTTTTCATGAGCAAACGCACGACCTGTGCAATTACAACTATGTGACGCACGCCGTTGGCTTGGGAGTGCGCTATCAAACGCCAATCGGCCCATTGCGCTTTGACTTCGGATACAATTTAAATCCGCCCTACTTTCCCAGGTACACCAACATTGTGACCAATGACGAGACTGGGCAGCAAGTTGGGGTGTTTGGGTACCAACGCGCCGGACATTTCAATTTCTCGTTCAGCGTCGGGCAGTCTTTCTGATGAATCTCCGCCGAATCAAACTCGGAATGTCCAAACTCGGAATGACCGAACTCGGAAAACATTGCGCCCTGGCGCTAGCGCTGACCATGGCGCTGGCGATCTCATCCGTCGGCGGTCAGGTCGTGGATCGTGTGGTCACCAACGTAAACGGCCACGTGGTGTTGCAGAGCGATTGGGAGCAGGAAGTGGCTTTCGAGGCCCTTGCAAATGGCCGCGATCCGGATGTGTTCACCTCGGCCGAGCGCAAAGCAGCTCTGAATCGCCTGATCGATCAGGAACTGCTGCGGGAACAAGTGCGTCCGTCTCAACCCGCTCCCGCCGAGCAGGTCACTGCCCGCGTAGCCGAAGTGCGCAAACTCAATTCGGATTGCGCCACTGACGAGGGATGGCATGCCAAGCTCCAGCGTTACGGGCTAACCCAAAGCGCGCTCGAGAAACGCCTTGGCGACGAAATCCAGCTCATGAGGCTCGTGGAAGACCGTCTGCGGCCTTCGATCCAGATCGACCAGCAAGCGGTGGAGACCTACTACCACGATCAGTTGCTGCCGGAAATGAAAAAGGCTGGCAGAGGCGAAACACCGTTGCCCGAAGTCTTTGGCCGAATTAAGAATTTGCTGGCCGAGAAAAAAATGAACGAACTGCTCTCCGGGTGGCTCGTGAGTCTGCGCTCCGGGAGCCACATCCTGACGCCTGAATCCAATACTGGAGAGCGGAACCGTTGAACGAACCGCCGACCGATCCGCCAGTCGAACTTTCGACCGAGCCTGTTCCTCCCGAGCGCCGGCGCATCCTGTGGAAACTCTTTCTGGCGTTCTGCGTCTTCAGTCTGATCGGATTCGCCCTGCTCGCCTGGTATGTCACCACCGATTCTTTTCAGCTGAGGGTTCGCCGCCGGGTAATCGCATCGGCTGAGAAACTCACCTTTGGACGCGTCGAACTGGGAGAACTCCACACTATCCCGTTCCGCTTACGCGTGGATGCTCGCAACCTGACCATCCACGGCCGCGAAGCTAAGGACCAGGCCCCATTTCTGCATGTAGACCGCCTGCAGGCGGAAATTAAAGTCATTTCGCTCCTCAGCACCACCTTCGGATTGCATTCTCTGGTGCTCGAGCATCCTGTCGTCCACATCATTGACTATCCCGATGGCACCACCAACGCTCCCGTGCCGCAAGTCAGCCGTTCCTCCGGCCAGGGGCCGGTGGAGCAACTCATCTCGCTTTCGGTTTCGCAGATCGAGGTGCAGCGGGGCGAGCTATTGTGGCAAGACAAGAAAGTGCCGTTCGAGTTTGACGCCCGCGAAGTGGCTTTGCTTTTGAAGTACTCTTTGCTGCGGCGGCAATACGAAGCCCATGTAGCCGCGGGAAGCGTCGACACGCGCTTTCAACAGTATCCTGCGTTTATGTTGCGGGCCGATGCTTCGCTGGTTCTGGCCCGCGGACACGCCGACATCAGCAGTTTGACCGTCATTTCCGGAAAATCTGAAATTCACTTCACGGGACGCCTGCAGGACTTTCACAACCCCCAGTTGAGCGGTGATTATCACGGCGTAGCGGATCTCGGCGAACTCGCATCCCTGGCGCGCCAGCAGCAAGTTCGCAAAGGTACAGCCCAGTTTGAGGGCAAAGGTTCTTGGACCCTGCAGGATTTTTCCACCCAGGGAACCGTGCAGGCCAAAGACATCGAATGGTCGAACGGTAAGCTGTCGATGCGGAATGGCCGCATCACCGCAGGGTTCTCCGTCACCCCGGAGCGCTTCCGCGTTTCCTCGATCAAGGCGAACCTGCTCGGTGGCGACCTCGCGGGCGATGCCGATGTGACCAACTGGCAGACTTCGCTCGAACCGTCGCCCGCCCCCGAGCGGCGCCATGTAATCGGACGAATTCCGCCCGGAAGTCTTCAGCGCGGCTCGGTGCGCCTGGAGCTGGCGGGTTTCCCACTGCTCCCCGCCTTCGAATTGATGAGCTCAGCCAAGCTTCCACTGGATCGCCTCGATCTCTCCGGAAGCGCCAGCGGCAAGGTTGAAATGCTCTGGGTCGGCTCAATCCGCGACGCCGAGACTCGCCTGAACCTTGCCATTGCCCCGCCGCTAAAGCCGACGCCGGCCGGGATCCCCGTGCGCGGTCAGATTGATGGCGTCTACCGCGGATCGCGCGACGAGTTGGAGATGTCCCAGTTTCACCTGACCACGCCCGGCTCTGAAATCACAGCCAGCGGCAATTTGGCCGCAACCTCGTCGTTGCGCTTTTCGTTCACCAGCCACAACCTCAGGGAGTGGACACCTCTGCTAGAAGCGGCTTATAGGTCGTCGAAATCTGGATCGTCGAAATCCGGACCGTCGAAATCTGGGTCGTCGACTTCTGGATCCCCGAATTTGCCCTTCACCGTTCACGGCTGGGCGAGCCTTGCCGGCAACGCCAGCGGCAAACTCTCAGCGCTTTCCGTCAACGGAAACCTCGAGGTCTACGACTTTGACACTACCTTGCCGGTAACCGAACCAGTCTCTTCCCGAGTGGTCCACTGGGACGCGCTCTCCACCGCCGTCCAATACTCGAGCAATCACTTCGCTCTGCGCAACGGGTCGCTCATTCACGGCCACACCATGGCGCACTTCGACGCCAGTACCGCACTTACGGAGGGTACATTTCAGGAGAGCGATCCTTTTACTCTGCACTTTGAAATACGCAACGCCGAAGTCGCCGAGCTCGTACAATTGGTAGGAGTTCAACACCCGTTAGCAGGCACGCTGAATATGTCCGCCACCGTCTCAGGCACGCGCGCCAATCCCCACGGAGATGGACAGATCGAGCTTCACAACGGAACCGCCTACGGAGTGGCCGTTCCCTTGTTGCAGAGCGATCTCCGCCTCGTCGGTGGCGAGCTTCAGTTCAACAACATCAAAACCAGTGCCTACGGCGCTCCACTTACCGGCAGCGCCGCCGTCAGCACGTCGAACCACGAGTTGCCGAAGAATGGGTCGTCAAACAACGATCTGTCGAATCACGAGTTTCGCCTGAATCTTTCCGGACGTAACCTCGACCTCGCCCGTTTGCCGCGCTTGCAGACCGGCCGCTTCACCGCCGATGGCGTCGCCGATTTCACACTGCGAATCAGCGGCACGATCGAGCAGCCTTCGCTCGAAGCGCACGTGCATCTGAAGGACCTCGCCCTGGACAAGGAGCGCGCCGGAGATTTCTACCTCGACGCGGTCACTCAGGGACGGCAGCTCGATCTCAAGGCGCATTCGGACTTCGATAATGCCGACTTGACCATTGCCGGGAGCGTCGGATTACAGCATGACTTTCCGGCCGACCTGAACCTCGCTTTCCATCATCTGAATGCCGATTGGCTTCTTCGCACTTACTTGCAGGGAAAGATCACGGAACACTCCTCCCTGGACGGGACGCTCCAGCTTCGCGGTCCCTTGCGCACGCCACGCGAACTGAAGGCGGCCGCCGAGATCCAGTCTTTCAGCGCCCGGGTCGAGCAGGTGCAGGTACAAAGTGTCGATGCCATTCGCTTCCAGGTTGCGGATCAATTCCTGCTGCTCGAGAATCTTCACCTTGCTGGTAGTGGAACCGATTTCACCGCCCACGGCCGCGTGCACTTGGCTGGCGCGCAAGAGCTCGACCTCCGCCTGGACGGCTCAGTCAATATGGCGCTTGTCCAGTCGTTCAACCCCAAAATCCTGGCGCGCGGCACTTTGCGCGTTAACCTCAACGCCGGCGGTACGCTGGCGCAGCCCGTCCTGCAAGGGCGTCTAGACGTCAAGGACACCTTCGTCAGTCACAACGACTTTCCCAGCGGCCTCAGTGACCTCAACGGCGTTTTGCTGTTCGATCGCGACCGCGTCCAGATCGAGCGCCTCAGCGGCACTACCGGCGGCGGCACCGTGGCGCTGACCGGCTCCGCCACTTATCAGAACCGTGTCTTCCTCCTCGATTTCGGCGCCACCGCCCATGACGTTCGCCTGCGTTATCCTCCGGGAGTAAGCTCCACCGCCAACGCCGACGTTCGGCTGACCGGCACTACCAATGCCGCTCTGCTCAGCGGCGATGTCACGGTCACCAAGCTGGCCATCACTCCCGGCTTTGACTTCGGCGCTTATATCGCGAGGAGCAGACAGACGATCGTCCTGACCCAGACCGACAGTCTGCAAAGCCGCCTCAAACTCGATGTTCACGTGATGACCACTCCCGAACTGCAGATGCAAACCGCCATCGCCAGGCTCTCTGGCCACGCCGACCTCCGGGTGCGGGGCACCGCCGAGCGTCCCGCAATTCTCGGAAGGATGGAGGTTCTCGAGGGCGAGGTCACTTTTAACGGCACCAAGTACAAGCTTGAGCGCGGCGATGTCATCTTCGCCAATCCGGCCAAGACTCAGCCTGTCATCGACCTGCAGGCGACCACGCGAGTGCGCGATTACGATATCACCGTGCAATTCCGCGGTGATGCCAGCGTGCCCAACGGCTTGAAAGTCACCTGGCAGTCCGAGCCTCCGCTTCCCCAAGCCGACGTGTTCGCCTTGTTGGCCATGGGCCGCACCCAGGAAGAGTCGGCTGGCGTAGCCTCGAACGGAGCCTTTGGATTTGGCGGAGAAGCCTCCAACCTGCTCATCAATCAAGCCCTCAACAGCACCGTCAATAGCCGCTTGCAGCGTTTGTTTGGAGCCAGCCGCGTCAAGATCGATCCCCAGGGCCTGGCCAGTGAAACCGCCGTAGTTCGAGGGCCGCAAGTCACCGTCGAACAGGAGGTGGTCAGCAATCTCACCCTGACCTACAGCACTAATGTCTCCGTTTCTAACCAGCAAATCATCCAGGCGGAGTACAACCTGACCCGTACGATCTCGATCGTGGCCCTGCGTGACTGGAACGGAGTGGTCAGCTTCGACTTTAAAATTCGGCGCCGGATAAAGTGATCGCCGAACAGGATTTTGTAATCTGATAATCGGGTAATTTTGTAATTTAAGAACAGTAGGAGTTTTGCCATCAAATTACCAAATTACCCGATTACAAAATTACAAAATGCATCTCCGCCTTGACATAATCCTCCAAACCAGCAACTCTAGTTGTTTTTCACTTCACGCCCAAAGAAGCGGGTAAGGGAACTAATTTGCGAGTGCGGGTCTTTTATCACGACAAGTGTTTTGACGGGGCGTGCTCGGCGGCCCTGTTCTCCCGCTTCTACCGGGAGCGAATTGCCAGCGATGTCGACTTCATCTACTCCGGCCTGCTGCATCGCGCCGGCTCTCTTTTCGACGAGAAGCAGTTCGACGGCGACGAGAATGCCATCGTCGATTTCAAGTATTCCAGCTCGCCCAAAATCACCTGGTGGTTCGAT